>JBNMGK010000018.1:0-18511 GCA_050872205.1 Enterocloster sp. | reverse complement strand
CAGTTTTACTCATTGCCTATTCAATCTACTGTGGTGTGACGCGAATGCACCTATGGCGATTCAACCTGCATAAAACGAACGCTGCGAATGAGGAGCTGGTTATCAGTCTTAATTACGGACGCGAAGTCCAAGAAAGGGAGACGATATACCGATTGCTCCATCATTATACAGCTTAAGCAACAAGAAGGATAATTCCTTACTGGCTGTAAGGGTATTAACCATAAATATATTGTAGTAGAAAGAAGGAACATACGATGACAAAGATCGATATTATTTCCGGTTTCCTTGGAGCTGGAAAAACTACTTTTATTAAGAAGCTTTTACAGGAGGCTATTTCCGGTGAGCAGGTAGTCCTCATTGAAAATGAATTTGGTGAGATCGGTATTGACGGTGGATTTTTAAAGGATTCCGGCATTGAGATCCGTGAGATGAACTCCGGCTGCATCTGCTGCTCCTTGGTAGGTGATTTTGGAAAGTCCTTATCTGAAGTACTGACCAAGTACAAACCAGACCGTATCATCATTGAGCCATCAGGCGTTGGCAAGCTTTCTGATGTTATGAAGGCTGTTATTGATGTATCTGCAGATATGGACGTTGCATTAAACAGCGCTGTTACTATCGTAGATGCTGCAAAGTGCAAAATGTATATGAAGAACTTCGGCGAATTCTTTAACAACCAGATCGAGAATGCAGGAACTGTTGTACTCAGCCGTACTGATATTACAGATACTGCAAAGATCCAGAAGGATGTTGAGATGATCCGTGAGAAGAATCCAAAGGCTGCTATCGTTACAACTCCATTAGCAGAACTGGGCGGCAGTCAGCTTCTTGAGATCATTGAGAAGAGAGATACCATGTTGGATGATCTGTTAGAGGAAGTAAGAGAGAGCCATCATCACCATGAGGATGATGAAGATGAATGCTGCTGCGGTCACGACCATGATCATGAGCACCATCATCATCACGATCACGACGATGATGATGAATGCTGCTGTGGCCATGACCACGATCATGAACATCATCACGACCATGATGAAGAAGAGCATGAACATCACCATCATCATGACCACGACGATGAATGCTGCTGCGGCCATGACCATGATCACGAGCATCATCACCATCACCATGCAGACGAAGTATTTACCAGCTGGGGCATGGAGACCATCGTTCCTGTAACAAAGGATCAGCTGGAAGATATCTTAAAGCGTCTGGCAGAGACAAAGGAATTTGGCGATGTTTTAAGAGCAAAGGGAATGCTTCCTACAGAGAATCCTGGCGAGTGGCTGTACTTTGACCTGGTACCAGAGCAGTATGAGATCCGTGACGGAAAGCCGGATTATACTGGTAAGGTATGCGTTATTGGCGCCAGCCTGAAGGAAGAAGAATTAAACAAAGTATTCGGAAGAGGCTAATGAGGTTTTAGAATGGGAAATAACGAGATAGATGAAGATGTAATGCCCGTATTTCTGATCAATGGTTTTCTGGAAGCTGGAAAGACCCAGTTTCTGGAATTTACCATGGACCAGGAATACTTCCAGACAGAGGGAAAAACACTGCTGATCGTCTGCGAAGAAGGGGATACAGAATATGATGAAAAGAAGTTAAAGAAGCATCAGACTGCAGTCGTATATGTAGATGAGCTTTCCAAACTGACTCCAGCTTATTTAAATGAACTGGAAGTGATCTACCGCCCGGAGAGAGTGCTCTTAGAGTGGAACGGCATGTGGAACCAGGATGATCTGAAATTGCCAGATGACTGGAACATTTATTAGCAGATCACGATTATCGATGGTTCTACCTTTGATCTGTACATCCAGAACATGAAGCCACTCCTTGGTGCTATGCTTCGCAATTCCGAACTGGTTATTGTAAACCGCTGTGACGGCATTGCAGATGAGAAGCTGACTTCTTACCGCCGCACCATCCGCGCCATGAGCCGCGAAAGTGAGATCGTTCTGGAAGACAAAAACGGCGAGATCGAGCAGGCAACTCTGGAAGAAGATCTTCCATACGATATCAATGCAGATGTAATTGAGATCAAACCTGCTGATTACGGTATCTGGTACATTGACTGTATGGATCAGCCAGAGCGCTATAAGGGAAAGACCGTTGAGTTTACTGCAATGGTATTAAAGAGCCCGAAATTCCCAAAGGGACAGTTTGTTCCAGGACGTATGGCTATGACCTGCTGTGAGGCAGATATGACATTCTTAGGTTTTATGTGCAAATGGAAAGATGCAGAAAAATACAAGACCAAAGAATGGGTAAAGGTACGCGCCAAAGTCGGTGTAGAATACCAGAGAGATTACCACGGCGAAGGACCTGTCCTTTATGCTGAAAACGTAGAAAAAGCCGCTGAGATCAAGGACATTGTGCAGTTCTAAAGATGTTCTTGTGAAAATGCCTTTTTCAGGAAGTGTAAGGAAGAACAGTTGTGTAAGTTCTTACATTGACATGAAAACAAAACTCTGATATAGTTATTCATTGTACGAAAGTGAGAGGATGAAAGGCCTGCATGTGCGTGCCGTTTTCACCTCTCATTTTCTTGCTATTGCATGTTAAGAACGCATTATAGCTGTGTTCTCTGATATAAGCAAGAGAATAGCCCAGCAGGGATATGGGCCGTTTTCAACATGTCGATTGTCCACATCCTGAGTGCAGATGTACGAATGTGGCGGATGCAATCCGACACAGGCGAACATGTGCAAATCGAAGGCCAGTGGACAATGACATGTTGAAAAGTCAAGGCCCATATTTCTGCGGAACTTAGAGAAAAGAGAAATGAGGATATTAACAATTAATGGATGTAACAAAATTTGAAGAATTACAGTTAGATGACCGTATCATAAGAGCCATTACAGAAATGGGCTTCGAAGAAGCATCTCCCATCCAGGCTCAGGCGATCCCTGTTGTATTAGAAGGCAGAGACATGATCGGTCAGGCACAGACAGGAACCGGAAAGACAGCTGCTTTTGGACTTCCTCTGCTGCAGAAGGTTGACCCCAAGGTAAAGAAGCTTCAGGCCGTTGTCCTGCTTCCAACCAGAGAGCTGGCAATCCAGGTAGCCGAAGAACTGCGCCGCTTTGCCAAATTCATGCATGGCATCAAGGTTCTGCCAGTATACGGCGGTCAGGACATTGTGCGTCAGATCCGCGCCTTAAAAGACGGCACCCAGATCGTAGTTGGAACTCCTGGACGTGTTATGGACCATATGCGCCGCAAGACCGTAAAAATGGATCATGTACATACCGTTGTTTTAGATGAAGCAGACGAAATGTTAAACATGGGCTTTTTAGAGGATATGGAGACAATCTTAAGCCAGCTGCCGGAAGAGCGCCAGACCTTAATGTTCTCTGCAACCATGCCTCAGGCTATTGCTGACATTGCAAAGAAGTTTCAGAAGGATCCGGTAACTGTCCGCGTGATCAAAAAAGAGCTGACTGTACCGAAAGTAACCCAATATTATTATGAAGTAAAGCCAAAGAACAAAGTAGAGGTTATGTGCCGTCTGTTAGACATGTACTCTCCAAAGCTTTCTATCGTATTCTGCAACACCAAGCGCCAGGTAGATGAACTGGTTCAGGCTCTTCAGGGAAGAGGTTATTTTGCAGAAGGACTTCACGGTGACTTAAAGCAGGTGCAGCGTGACCGTGTTATGGAAAGCTTCAGAAATGGCCGTACCGATATCCTGATCGCTACCGATGTGGCTGCAAGAGGTATTGACGTTGGAAATGTAGAAGCAGTATTTAACTACGATATCCCACAGGATGATGAATATTATGTACACCGTATCGGTCGTACCGGAAGAGCAGGAAGAGAAGGAAAGGCATTCAGCCTGGTAGTTGGAAGGGAAGTTTACAAGCTCCGCGACATCCAGCGCTACTGCAAGACCAAGATCATTCCTCAGGCGATCCCGTCCTTAAATGATATCACTGAGATCAAGGCAGAAAAGATCTTAGATCAGGTTCAGGACATTTTACATGACGCAGATCTCACCAAAATGGTCAATATCATCGAAAAGAAGCTGATGGAAGACGATTATACCTCCTTAGATCTTGCTGCAGCCCTCTTAAAAATGAGCATGGGTGATGACAAGGAGGATATCATTGACAATTATATGCCTGCAAGATCCTTAGACGATCTGGACAGCTACGGAAGAAACTCCAGAGGCAGAGACCGCGGCAGAAACAACAGCCGCCGCAAAGGCGCTACAGACCGTGCAGCCGTTGACTATGTATTAAACGGCGGCGAAGAGCGCATGGCAAGACTGTTTATCAATATCGGTAAATCTCAGCGCGTAACACCGGGAGATATCCTGGGGGCCGTTGCCGGAGAGTCCGGTATTCCTGGACGACTGGTAGGAAGCATTGACATGTATGACGGCTATACATTCGTGGATGTACCAGCTGAATATGCAGAAGATGTATTAAATGCCATGAGCCATGCCCGCATCAAAGGCAAACATATCCACGTAGAAAAAGCAAATTCCAAACGATAAAAGTAAAAATATCAAGAAGACACTCTGAAACATACCAGGGTGTCTTTACAATATGCAGGGAGTGATAAATTTGAAAGGAAAAAAAGCAGAAGCAGAAGTAAGGACCAACGTAATGAGGCTGTTAGACGCAGCAGGGATCCATTATGAAACAGGAACATATGAAGTAGATGAAAATGACCTTTCCGGCAGTCATGCTGCTGACCTGATGGGGATCGATCATGACCAGATGTATAAGACCCTTGTATTAAAAGGGGAGAAAAAGGGATATCTTGTATGCTGCATTCCGGTAGATGAGGAACTGGACCTAAAGAAAGTGGCAAAAGCAGCAGGAGAGAAGAAAGTGGAGATGATCCATGTAAAGGATATGTTAGGCATTACCGGTTACATCCGGGGCGGCTGTTCCCCTATTGGAATGAAGAAAAAATTTCCTACTTATATAGAAGAAACCGCCCAGTTATATGATACAATTATGGTAAGCGCAGGGCAGAGAGGCGTACAGGTTACTGTAAACCCGGAAGATCTGCGGGAGTATGTGGACGGAACGTTTGTGGGTTTAGTGTAGACAATGTTATGATCCACACAGCCATGTGGACGAGACCATTTTAACGCGGGCTTGTAAGTGAAAGGAAAGGAGAAACGCAATATGGAGAAAAAAACGGCAATTGTTACTTCAGACGCCCTTACAAAAGACCGGATAAGAGAACTGGCAGTAAAAGCCCTTGCAGGCATCAAAAACTCTTATGCCCCCTATTCCCATTTTCACGTTTCCGCTGTTCTTCTTAGCGAAAATGGCAATATTTATACGGGAAATAACATAGAAAATGCCGCTTATACCCCTTCTGTATGTGCAGAGCGGTGCGCTTTCTTCAAAGCAGTCAGTGAAGGAGAACGTGACTTTGCAGCCATTGCCCTTTGCGGCGGCTTAAATGGAGTGGTAAAAGATTACTGTGCTCCCTGCGGTGTCTGCCGCCAGGTGATGCGGGAATTCTGTAAACCGGATTTTAAGATCATCATGGTAAGATCAGAAGAGGAGTGGAAGGAATATACATTATCTGAGCTGCTGCCGGAAGGGTTTGGACCGGAAAATTTACATGCGTAAAATAAAATATAAAACGATATGTGAAAACGCCGGATGATTTCCAAAACAGGATCATCCGACGTTTTAGACGTTTTAAATTATTTTTATTTTCTTAATTGTGTTACAGGAGCATGTTTTACAGGAATTTCCTGCTCTTTAGCAGGAGATTTTTTATTTCCGGTTGCAGCAATACTGTTGCTTCTTGGACGATCAAAAAGTTCCTCTTTGGACATGAGAACACGTTTGGGATCCTTATCTTTTTTAACTGCTTTATTTTCCAGATCCTTCAGATATTCCACCTGTTTTTGGGAATTTGAGGTAAGTTCCCTCTTGGCTTCATAATCGGTACCGGTCTTTAAAAGCTGTTCTCCCTGCTTTTTATATTCTTCCACCTGTGCAATCAGTTGGGATACAGCAGACATACGTTTGAAATCCCGGCTATTTGGATCCTGGAATTTTAATAACTCTTTTTGCTGTGCAGCCAGGCTTTTTCCTTCTATACGTCTCTGGAATGCAGCTTCCTTATAATTTAAGTATGCTTTTGCAGCGTCCAGTGTCTGGGTATATCCATCTAATAATCTGCGCACCTCTTCATAAGGTTTGCTTTTTAAGACTTCCGCGTGGAGATTTTCTAATTGGGAAGCAGCTTCCATGACCCGGTCATACTGACGGCTTCCTGTAAGTAGTCCCTTATCTTCTTTCTTCAGCAGATCATTTAATGAATGAAGGCCTTTTCCATGCTTATAAAATTCAGAAAAAGCAGAAGAGTATTCCTTACGGGCCTGTTCACATTCCCTTAAAAAATAGGCCTCTTTTGCGGAATCAGGAAGTGTCATTATAGTGCTGAAGTAAGAAGTATATAGCCCTGATAAGTCCTTCATGGAGAAACGATCCCAATCACTGTCTTTTACAGTACGCAAATGACCAACCTGGACCAGGGAAGGGTCTTTGTCCTGATAGAAAGCTTCTCCTTCTTTTATAGCATCCTGGATCTTTTTAGTACGGTTCCAGGCTGCGTTTATTTCTTCATCGCTGAAATTATAATTTCTCAGTGCGGTTTTTAGAAGATTTTCGTTTAAACAGGAGATCGTTCTTGCAGTAGATTCAGAAATAACGCCAAAACATCCGTCTTGGGGAAGGCTCATGCATGCGTCGGTGATATTGCCAAAAGAACAGTCATTGTCAATTCCCTGAATACCGGAAATAGTTAGATGTTTTGGGTCTGTTCCTTCTACCTTGTAAAGCATATTAGCGCTGTGGCGGTCTGTGTTTCCACAAATGAAATCCAGTATCTGCAGATCGGACAGCTGCTTTTTCAGATCATTATTTTCAAGATTGACAGTTGTATCAGAGCATAAAAGCGGATCTCCAGGCTGACAGGTCATCAGGTCTGTACCTTTCGCAGATTCCATAAAATGACCGCTAAGCTTCTTCTCACCATCTGTAAGAGTCATGGATTCCGATCTTGCAATCAGATTTCCCATTCCCAGAAGGTCAGCAACCGTTGACATAGCGCTGTTTCGGCGGGCAACATCGTGGTTGTTATCAATACCGGCCAGTTCCAGAAGCCTGTATTTATAGGAAGCTTTATGATATTCATTTGCATATTCCATAAAATCCTGTGCAAGGCCTGTTCCCACAAACATTTTTTTATATTCTTTTTCTGACAGGGACAAATACTTTTTCAGACAATAGTCTGGTCCAAGGTAAGATGGATTGCCCTTATTTTCAGAACCGGTTAAATGATAAAAATTGTTGTCTGGGCTCAGGGTATCTAAGAGCAGATTCCAATTGTCTTCGTCTATTTCATCAAGAACCTGCTGAATTTGTGGATTTTTCTGCAGCCAGCGTCTGGTAATTGCATCGCATTCTTCTTTTTCTTCTGTTGAGGATGCTTCTGTGAAAAATCCGGTCATATTTGGATCGCCATTTTGACCAGGAACGGTAATTTTCAAACGTGTGCTTAAATTGAAACCGCTGGAAGAGAGATTTTGACCGGTAATATCAACAGTTCTTGTGCGGGAGTGCTCTACGATATCAGGGAGAGTAGTCAGCCCTTTTGCAGGGGCAGAACTTAAAGTCAGAACATCTTTATAAAGAAGTTCTTCAACAGAGCTTAAGACCTGTACCATGGCAGTCCCAAGTTCCTTGTCTTTGCCGGTCTGCCTGGACATAACATCACGGTATTCACCGATGCTGTTTAACAGATCCTGATATAAAAAGGCAAAATGGTTAAATGCTTCTTCGGTCATAGGAGGATAGGCACCATTTTCCTTTTTATAAAAATGATCGGTTTCCTGGACCAGGTTTTCTAAAGCCTGAAGTAAGGTTTCGTGGGTTTCGTCTGCTTCCTGAGAGGAAAAGTGAAAACCTTCCATGGTTGTTTTAAGATCTTCCAGATTTTTTTTGACTTCTGTTGCGTTATTTTTTTGTGTGTTTGTATCTGGCATAAAATCACCTCAGTTCTGTGAAATGTAAACACTTTTTTGTTGTTAGATAGTTCTCTCTTTTTATTATAAATATTGAGAGGAAAAATTCAATATTATAATATTATTAACTAAAAAAACAGGCTTGAAAAACAGAAAATGTTGGGGTATAATAGCACCATAATAAATGAAGCACATATGTGATTACCTGGGATGTGCGAAGTTCTTACCAATTTTGAACCTACATTAGACTAAAGGGATTCCAATATTTTTAAGCGGATGTCATGCCTCCTTTTTAAGCGTGGAAGGCAGAAGTTTAAGTGAGGTTGCCCACCTAGCATTGCTAGGCGTCAATAAGTAAGAGACGGCATCTTGGGGTCACAGAAGATAAAAGCAGCGGGGTTCTCGCTGCTTTCTTTCGTTGTGACATAAAGTGAAGATGAATCAGAGATAAGTTTTCTGAACATATACATCTATAGAAGATATACCAGTGATAGTTAGGCTGATAAGGTGATAAAGATATTATGAAAATGGACTGGAAAATAAAGGTAAAAGATCTGAAAATCACAAAAAAACAAATGGCCCTGTGGATGAGCGGGATCCTGGCAGCAGTGATTGCTCTTATGATATTTATTGTAAAAGTGGAACCGCCTGCAGAAGGAATATCCAGAGCAGAGGCAGCTAAGGCCATGGCACTGGTGTTTGAGACATCGGAGGATCTGGAAAATTTGGCAGCCGACCGGGAAATGTCTGCTTTTTCAGCTAAGGAAAAAGGTAATTGGTTTGTAAAATATATGGATTATCTCTATGAAAAGGGATATCTGGATACAAAAGTAACGCCAGCTACCCTTACATCGGCCCAGGGGAATCTTACATATGAAGATGCATCTTATATGGTGGATAAGATTTCTGGAAGTTTAAAGAAACAGGTGGGAATGACTCGCTGGAATAAGAAAAAGACATTTGCCAGAAATGACTGGTGGGAACTTTACAAGGCAGTTGTAGAGAAGAAAGATCAGGAAGGCAATATGAAAGAGGTTTCTGCTGTTTTATTCGGCACTCCCTCCAATATGGAACAGGCAGACAGTTGGACCGCTTATACTACAGCTGGAAATTTTAATTTTCAGGGACTGGCTCTGGATGCATATCTGGACAATGAGATCCGCTTCTGGGCCAGAGACCAGGAAATAGCAGGTCTGACACAGATCATTGACGATAAGCCGGTTTATAAGAATATCTGGATATCAGATGTGGAAAAAGAACAGTTTACGGCGTATATTGGTAAATATGTAAGAACCTTTACAGCAGAAGGAAAACTGGCTTCCCAGGCAGAAGAGAAGAATGAAGAGCTGAGATCCTGTGTAGCCGACATGTATATGGAAAAAGGAAAATTAAAGAAGATCACAGTAAAGAAAGAAAGGGTCCGTGGAAAGGTCCTTGCAGTCACAGATGAGTCTATTGAACTGGAAGGATATGGCTGTGTTCCTTTAGATGACAATTTCCATGTATACAAGACCTATGGTGATTTTCAGGTTCTTGGAAAAGGGAACATCCTGGTAGGTTATGATCTGCAGGAATTTGTGGCAGCAGATGGAAAACTTTGTGCGGCAATCTTAGAGCAGCCTTTTGACGCAGAAACAATTCGAGTGCTGATCATGGATAATGGTTTTAAACAGATCTTCCATGATGCCATTGAGCTTAAGGCAAACTGTGACGGGGAACTGATCTATGAGAAGGAAAATGGAGATCATCAGGACAGTTCTTTTAAGAAAGGGGATACATTCTCTTTTGAGGCTTCTGATAAAAAGCTGGAAAATGGACGTATGATCTTAAAACCAGAGGACAGCGAGGGAATTACCGTTACTTCCTTAGAGCGCGGTCAGGGACAGCCTACTTACAGTGGTTCTATGGAAGTGAAAGCAGAGGAAGATGGACTGGTCCTTATTAATGAACTGTATTTAGAGGACTATTTAAAGAAGGTAGTTCCCAGTGAAATGCCAGCTTCCTATGAAAAAGAGGCTTTAAAGGCCCAGGCAGTGTGCGCCCGTACTTATGCTTACCGCCAGATCCAGGGAAATGCTTATGGCCAGTACGGTGCCCATGTAGATGACAGCACTAATTTCCAGGTGTACAACAATATCAATACCAGTGAGCGCACAGACCAGGCGGTAAATGAGACCTATGGACAGATGCTCTTCTATAACGATAAGCCCATAGAAGCCTTTTATTATTCCACTTCCTGCGGCCACGGGGCAGATGGGAGCGTATGGGGCAAAGAGGGAGCTGCGCTGCCTTACCTGCGTTCCATGCAGATCAAAAAAGGGGCGAGGGAACTGACGATGGAAGATAATGATACCTTCGATGATTACATACGTTCCCAAATATTACTTCCTATGATGCTTCTTATCCTATGTTTCGATGGCATGTGGATATAAAGGCCGGTATTCTTTCTGATCAGATCCCGGGAGTGGGCAATGTGACGGATGTAACTGTGGTATCCCGGGGGTTAGGCGGTATTGCTTCAGAAGTAGAAGTAACCGGAGACAGTGGAAGCTACAAGATCAAAGGTCAGAGTCAGGTAAGAAGTATGCTGGGAAATACAGAACTTGTAATAAAAAAGCAGGACGGAACGGACATGACAGGAACAGCGTCCCTTCCAAGCGCCTTTATTTCCATCGAAAAACGTACAGCAGAGGACGGAAGCCTTGTATTCCGGGTATATGGCGGCGGCTTCGGACATGGCGTTGGAATGAGCCAGAACGGTGCCCACAGCATGGCAAAGGCGGGAAGAACCTACACGGATATTCTTGATTTCTTCTATCATGGGGCAGAAATTCGGACGGAGTAAGAAAAGATTATTTCGCTGGCAGCCAGATCGGGGACTTGACCAGAGTAAATAGAATATGTGACATAGAAAAACACGGCTCAAGAATGAGAAAATATTTCCTGAACCGTGTTTTTTTGCATTTCTGCCGTTGCTGCCAAAGGCAGTTGGCAAACTGGCTTTATGTATTTATGCAGTTAATAAAAAAACTTCTGCATTCTGTGTTCCATGCTGTCTTGTTTCTGCATGTGTATCAAAAAATATATCAATATGGTGACCACGGACACCGCCGCCTTTATCTTCAGCCGTGTAAACCACTCCGTTGATCATAACCTGTGTTCCATAAGGGATCACTCTTGGGTCAACTGCAATGGTGTGGTGTGCGCTGGCAATGGCGCCTGTGCTGGTGGTTCTTCCCCAGCCTTCGGAACAGCTTTTGCAGGGGCAGTAGCCGGTGGTTTTGAAAACGCCCAGGGAAACCAGGTGGGAAGCATGTTCCTCTGCGGTTTCGGTAACTTCTGCTTCCTGCTGATCCTGATCAGCTGCTGCATCTTCGGTCTGCTGCGCCTGCTCAGAAAGAGTATTTTCAGAAGCTAAAGCACAAAAAGCAGAGCCAATTATAAAAAATACAGTGATAAAAGTCGTGGTTAATAGTTTCTTCATGTTCATTTCTACCTCCTTTTGCAGTCGGAAAGGACACATGTGATCCGAAGAACACATAAAGGACTGCTACCGTTCACGATGCTGCATAATATTTGCAATGAATTGTTAACACATTATAAATATATGTAACATTTTTGTAATATATGAACGATAAAATAGTTTTTATCATATTTTTTTTAATCTGTCAAGAAAAATACAAAAAGCCCTTGACAAATTCTTTATAAAGGAATATATTATGCAATGTAGATGTTAGCACTCCAATAAGTTGAGTGCTAATAACCACAAGAGAAGAAAGCGAACAGGAGGCAGGAACACATGGATGCGCAGTTAGATGAGCGTAAGGTCACTATTTTAAAAGCGATCATAAAGACTTATCTGGAAACAGGCGAGCCGGTGGGTTCCCGGACGATTTCCAAGTATTCGGAACTGAAACTCAGTTCTGCCACCATCCGCAATGAGATGTCAGACCTGGAAGAAATGGGCTACATTATCCAGCCGCATACTTCCGCAGGACGTATTCCTTCTGATAAGGGATACAGGTTCTACGTTGACCAGATCATGCAGGAGAAAGAAAATGAAGTCACAGAATTTAAGGATGTAATGGTCCAGAAGGTAGATAAGCTGGAACTGGTCCTTAAGAAAATGGCTCAGGCTCTTGCAGCAAATACCAATTATGCAGCGATGATCAGCGGACCGAGCTACCACAAGACAAAGCTGAAATTCATACAGCTTTCCAGAGTAGAAGCAAATAAGCTTCTGGTAGTAGTGGTGGTGGAAGGCAACATCATCAAGAACACCATGATCGATATTGGCGAAGACCTTGGGGAACAGGAACTTCTCAATCTGAACATCCTCTTAAACAGCAGCTTAAACGGACTGACCATTGAAGAGATAAATCTTGGAATTATCAGCAAGCTGAAAGAAGATGCAGGCATTCACAGCCGGGTGATCGAGCTGGTGTTGAATGAAGTCGCAGAGGCCATTAAGGCAGGCGGCGATGACCTGCAGATCTATACCAGCGGTGCGACCAACATTTTCCGGTATCCGGAACTGGCAGAAGGTGACAAAGCCAGCAAGCTGATCGGAACGTTAGAACAAAAAGAAGTGCTGCAGGAATTTGTTTCCGATGTAAATGAAAACCAGCAAAGCGATGGAGGCATTCAGGTATATATTGGTGATGAAACACCGATCCAGTCTATGAAGGACTGCAGCGTGGTTACTGCCAATTATGATCTGGGCGGGGGCCTTCGGGGAACCGTAGGTATTATCGGTCCTAAGCGAATGGATTACGAAAAGGTTCTTGGAACCTTGAAAAATCTTATGAACCAGCTGGATGCAGCATTTAAAAAGGATGAAAGGTGATAGCAGTGAGCGAAGAAATGAAGAATGAAGATCTGAAGGATCCGTCCAATATGGATCAGGAAGCTTCTGAGGAGACTGCTTCTGAAAACACTGAAACCAGTGCAGAAGAGGAAACCACAGAGAAAGCACCTGAGAAAGAGGGCTTCTTTAAAAAGAAAAAAGATCCCAGAGATGAGAAAATAGAAGAACTGACCGACAAAGTAAAACGCCAGATGGCTGAATTTGATAATTTCCGCAAGAGAACGGAAAAAGAAAAATCCACCATGTATGAGATGGGTGCAAAAGACATCATCGAGCGTATGCTTCCGGTAGTTGATAATTTTGAAAGAGGCTTAGCTTCCATTCCGGAGGGCGAAAAAAATACAGCTTTTGCTGAGGGAATGGAAAAAATATATAAGCAGTTCCAGAAAGTCTTAGAAGACGCCGGTGTAAAAGCCATTGAGGCAGCCGGACAGCCATTTGATCCTAACTTCCACAATGCAGTGATGCATGTAGAAGATGAAAGCTTAGGAGAGAATATTGTAGCAGAGGAACTTCAGAAAGGCTATATGTACCGTGACAGTGTTGTGAGACACAGCATGGTTAAAGTGGCCAACTGACACCACGCACTTAACGAGGTCTTTCATGAGTTTAGTGCGAAAGTCGTTCCCGAAACTAGGCGAGGTCTTATCTAGCCGTAGTTGAGTGGAACATATTACAACGATTTCATCATCAAACATATATAACAGGAGGAAAAAACTATGGGTAAGATTATTGGTATCGACTTAGGTACAACTAATAGCTGCGTAGCCGTTATGGAAGGCGGAAAGCCAACCGTTATCGCTAACGCAGAAGGCGTAAGAACCACACCATCTGTTGTGGCATTTACAAAAACAGGAGAGAGACTGGTAGGTGAACCTGCTAAGCGTCAGGCAGTTACCAATGCAGACAGAACCATTGCTTCTATCAAGCGTCATATGGGTACTGATTACAAGGTAGACATCGACGGAAAGAAATATACTCCACAGGAGATCTCCGCAATGATCCTTCAGAAGCTGAAAGCAGACGCTGAAAGCTATCTGGGCGAGACAGTAAGCGAAGCAGTTATCACTGTTCCTGCATATTTCAACGATGCACAGCGTCAGGCGACCAAGGATGCCGGTAAGATCGCTGGCCTGGATGTAAAGCGTATCATCAACGAGCCTACAGCAGCAGCATTAGCTTACGGCCTTGATAATGAAAAAGAACAGAAGATCATGGTATATGACCTTGGCGGTGGTACATTCGATGTATCTATCATTGAGATCGGTGACGGTGTCATTGAAGTTCTTTCTACCAACGGTGATACACACCTTGGCGGTGATGACTTCGATAATGCAATTACCAACTGGATGATCGCTGAATTTAAGAAGGCAGAGGGCGTAGACCTTTCTGGTGATAAGATGGCTCTTCAGAGATTAAAAGAAGCAGCTGAGAAAGCTAAGAAGGAACTGTCTACTGCTACTACAACCAATATCAACCTGCCATTCATCACAGCTACTGCAGAAGGTCCAAAGCATCTGGATATGAACCTGACAAGAGCTAAATTTGATGAACTGACACATGACCTGATCGAGCGTACAGCTATCCCGGTACAGAATGCATTAAAGGATGCTGGTATTACCGCAGCTGAGCTTGGCAAGGTACTGTTAGTTGGTGGTTCCACACGTATGATCTCCGCACAGGAGAAAGTAAAACAGTTAACCGGAAAAGAGCCTAGCAAGTCTCTTAACCCAGATGAGTGTGTTGCAATCGGTGCAGCTATCCAGGGCGGTAAGTTAGCAGGCGATGCAGGTGCCGGAGATATCCTTCTTCTGGATGTAACTCCACTGTCTCTGTCTATTGAGACCATGGGCGGTGTAGCAACCAGACTGATCGAGAGAAATACAACCATTCCTACCAGAAAGAGCCAGATTTTCTCAACTGCAGCTGATAATCAGACTGCTGTTGATATCCATGTTGTACAGGGCGAGCGTCAGTTTGCCAGAGACAACAAGACCTTAGGCCAGTTCCGTCTGGATGGTATCCCACCAGCAAGAAGAGGTGTTCCTCAGATCGAAGTTACTTTCGATATCGATGCAAACGGTATTGTAAATGTATCTGCTAAGGACCTTGGAACAGGTAAAGAGCAGCATATCACCATTACTTCCGGATCTAACATGTCTGATGCAGATATTGATAAGGCAGTTAAGGAAGCTGCTGAATACGAAGCTCAGGATAAGAAGCGTAAGGAAGCAATTGATGCAAGAAATGATGCTGACTCCATGGTATTCCAGACTGAGAAGGCTCTGGAAGAGGTTGGCGACAAGATCGATGCTAACGACAAGGCTGAGGTTGAGGCTGACTTAAATGCACTGAAAGAAGCAATCAACAGAGCTCCAGTTGATCAGATGACAGATGCTCAGGTTGAAGATATCAAATCCGGTAAGGAAAAACTGATGAACAGTGCACAGAAGCTGTTTGCAAAGGTTTATGAGCAGGCACAGCAGGCTGGTGCAGCAGGTGCAGGCCCAGACATGAGCGGTGCAAATGCAGGCAATGCAGGAAGCTCCAAGCCAGATGATGATGTAGTTGACGCTGACTTTAAAGAAGTGTAAGCTAATAAAACATGACGGTTCGATGTAAGGACCGGTTGATGGACGGGTCCGAGAGGGGATAAATCCCCTTCCGGGCCTTACCGTCTGTTTAAACAAAGGGCATTTTTGCCCGGCAGAGAAAGAAATAGCAGTGATAAGAGGTAAACAACATGGCAGAGAATAAGAGAGATTACTATGAAGTTCTGGGTGTTTCAAAAGACGCTGATGAAGATACCCTGAAAAAAGCATACAGAAAACTTGCCAAGAAATACCATCCTGACGCAAATCCTGGTGACAAGGAGGCAGAGGCAAAGTTTAAGGAAGCTTCAGAGGCTTACAGCGTACTGAGCGATCCTCAGAAACGTCAGCAGTACGACCAGTTCGGCCATGCTGCATTTGAGCAGGGCGGTGGCGCTGGTTATGGCGGCGGTTTCGGCGGCTTTGATTTTAACGGCGGAGATATGGGGGATATCTTTGGCGATATTTTCGGTGATATTTTCGGCGGCGGCCGTTCCAGATCCAGAAGCGGTCCTATGAAAGGCGCAAATGTAAGGACAGCAGTCCGCATTACCTTTGAAGAGGCTGTATTTGGCTGTGAAAAAGAGATCGAGATCAACTATAAAGAAGTATGTTCCAACTGTAACGGAACCGGTGCAAAGCCAGGTACTTCCCCACAGACCTGTACCAAGTGTAATGGTAAAGGTAAGATCATGTATACACAGCAGTCTTTCTTTGGTCAGGTACAGAATGTACAGACCTGTCCTGAGTGTAATGGTACTGGTAAGGTCATTAAGGAAAAATGCCCTAACTGCTATGGTACCGGATATAAGACTGTTCGTAAGAAATTTAAAGTTTCTATTCCAGCAGGTATTGACAATGGTCAGTGCATCCGTATGGCTGGCGGCGGTGAGCCAGGAACAAACGGCGGCGAGAGAGGCGACCTGTTAGTAGAGGCAGTAGTATCCCAGCATCCGATCTTTAAACGCCAGGATACCAGCATTTATTCTACTGTACCGATCTCCTTTGCAAAGGCTGCATTAGGCGGCCCGATCCGTATTAAGACTGTAGACGGCGAAGTAGAGTACGAAGTAAAACCAGGTACCCAGACAGATACCAAGGTACGTTTAAAGGGCAAAGGTGTTCCTTCCCTGCGTAACCGCAATGTAAGAGGCGATCATTATGTAACACTGGTAGTCAAAGTGCCGGAGCGTATGAACCAGGCTCAGAAGGATGCCTTAAAGCGCTATGATGATCTGATGAATGGAATTGAACCAGAAGAAGAAAAGCCGAAGAAAAAAGGACTTTTTAAATAAGCTGAAAAAGGCTTTCAATAGGAGAACCGCTGCAAAATGCTGATAAAAAAGAGAAAAAATACAGTGCCGCCCTGGAAGATATTTATTATGACAGTGGTAGGTTTCGGACTGATGCTTGCAATCGCAGTCCACAGCCGGAACGAAGCATTAAACCGGTTAAGCCAGGAATATACTATTACAGATGAGGGAAAAACAAGACATATTCAGTTTGAGTCCATGCCCGTAGGAGAAGCAGAGCAGGCCGTAGGAATGTATCTCCGTTATAATGCAATGGCTCAGTTTGAGGAAAGCGAAAAGCTCCTTTCTGCTGATCTGGCAAAAAATGTTCCGTTTGATACCATGCAGGCTGATTTTGAAAATGGCATTTATCCACAGGATGTTCTGGTACATGGCTTTAAGACCTTATCTGAAGAGGAATATGGGGATGAAAAATCCCAGTATGACAACCATGCCACACTTCTTGGCTATACTTCCTATAAAGTAGTCCAGGTTACTCTGGATGAGCAGTGGCCGGATGAAACAAAGGAAAATATTACAAGGCAGTATGCAGTAGGACGAAGCCGGAAAAGCTGGAAGATATTTGAGATCACAGAAAAATAAATGGATCTAAGATAGATTAAAAAACGAGAAGAGGATGCGATATGCCCCTTCTCGTTTTTTCGCTAAGAATATGGAGAATGCGTCAGTGACGCGTTCTCTGAGCTGCAAGTTATTTGCCATGTATAATGTTGCGCTCATAATTGAAAATATACTGCTGCATAACTCCTGCATAGCCCTTATAACATCCAAAAGAATCGGTGATCATCTGGTCATAGAGTCTGGCTTTTGGAAGGTCTTTGTATTTTTCTTCATCATAATAATGTTCTTTTAAGATCTTCTCGATCCAGGTATCTACAGGAAATGCATCAATGTGGTGCAGACCAAAAAGGCAGACACAGTTGGCTACTTTTTTGCCGATGCCATAGAAACTGGTAAGATATTCCATGGCAGCAGCATAATCCAGTGTACTTAAATAGGCCAGATCCAGGTGTCCGTCAGCTGCATCGTGGCAGAGGCGGTAGATATATTTTGCCCGGTAGCCCAGTTTTAAGGCAAGAAGATCCTCTAAAGAGGCCTGACATAACTGTTCTGGCGTAGGAAATGCATAAAGTTGGTCTATTTTTGTCCCATACCGGCTGCAAAGTGCTTCCACCAGTGCCCGGATGGCAGGAATGGTCTTTTGCTGGGAGATCACAAAGGTAATGATCATTTCCCAGGTATTCTGACGCAGGATGCGGATGCCTTTTCCAGCCTGGGCAGCTGCCTGTAAATATGTATCCTCAGGCGTGATGGATGCGATCATTTTCTCATAATCTGTATCCATGTCAAAATAGTTCTTCCAGAAATCCTCAAAATCCGGTTCACATTCCAGAAAGAAAGTGTTATTTTCCTGTCGGATGAAGCAAACATGTCCCTGGCTTATGATCTGCCAGGTATCTGCCCTTCCAGATGCCGGTATCATTCTAAAAACCTGTCCTGACCCGGCAGTCTGCTTCAGGTCAAAACAGGGGATCTTATATGTAAATGTCATAAAATGCCTCCGAAATTTTAATATATATATTCGTGTCCATAAAACAGTTGTTTTAAAAGTAACATTAATGGTATCATAAATGGAGAATAAAAAACAGATATGTTTTTCAGGTAAAAGATTTTCTGACAAAGGAAATAGTTTAAGAGTACATAAAGGGTTGGTATAAAATACGATGAAAAAAAT
>JBNMGK010000387.1:0-2568 GCA_050872205.1 Enterocloster sp. | reverse complement strand
TTTACAAAAACTACCAGGACAACACCGATAAATGCGATCAGCGGTGCCAAAGCGCCTACGTCCAACGCGATCAGCTGTCCGGTAATGGTGGTACCGATATTAGCACCCATGATGATCCATACAGCCTGGTTAAGTGACATAAGACCTGAGTTTACAAAGCCTACCGTCATAACAGTTGTAGCTGAAGATGACTGAATCAGTGCTGTGATGCCTGCGCCTACCAGGATTCCCATAAAGCGGTTGGTGGTCAGCTTTTCCAGGATCTGCTTCATCTTGTTTCCGGCTGCTGCTTCCAGATTGTTGCTCATCATCTGCATTCCATACAGGAACAGCGCCAGACCTCCCAGAAGGCCCAAAAGCAATTCAACTCCCATTTTTTACTCCTTTTTCCTTAAGGAACAGGGTGTTTTTATATTATCTATATATTGATAATACTGATTTTCCCTGTTCTTTACATGCGTTTTACTTTTAGTTTACACTTGCACATTATACGGGATATTTTCTCAATCGTCAATATGGATTGTTGGACGGTTATGTAAAGTTCAGGTAAATTATTTGTAAAGTCGCGATACATTATCCATATATAGATAATATTGTTTCAGGGCTTTTGGCGCAAAAAGGCCGCCCCGAAAACGGGACGGCCACTTGCATGTGGTCCACTCACGGTCACGCGCTGACGCGCTTTACTGCCTGCTTACGCAGGCGGACCATTCGTTAAGGGCAGAAGAAAAACAAATGACCGCCCCAAATGGGACGGTCGCTTGTTTTTCCCCTCTGCCCTTACATCAGAGACAGATACAGATTCTTAATATCCTCAAAAGTCGGATCCTTTGGATTGCCTGGGCGGCATGCATCATCCATTGCGGACTGTGCAAGGAAGTCTACATCTTCAGCCTTAACGATAGCCTTTAAGTCAGCTGGGATACCAACATCAGCAGACAGCTTCTTAACTGCATCTACAGCTGCCTTGCGGTATTCTTCCTGGCTCATGTTCTCTACGCCTTCAACACCCATTGCAATAGCGATATCTTTGTACTTGGTTCCTGTGCATGGTGCGTTGTATTCCATAACAGTTGGAAGCAGGATAGCATTTGCAACACCATGAGGAGTATCATAAACAGCACCTAAAGCATGTGCCATGGAATGAACGATTCCTAAACCTACGTTGGAGAAGCCCATACCTGCGATGTACTGTCCTAAAGCCATTCCTTCACGGCCCTCTTTTGTATTCTCGCAAGCGCCTCTTAAGTTCTTGGAGATCAGCTCGATTGCCTTTAAGTGGAACATATCGGTCATCTCCCATGCGCCCTTGGTGATGTATCCTTCAATTGCATGTGTCAAAGCGTCCATACCGGTAGATGCGGTCAGACCCTTTGGCATAGAGGACATCATATCTGGGTCAACAACTGCGATAACCGGGATATCATGTGTATCTACACAAACGAATTTACGTTTCTTTTCTACATCAGTGATAACGTAGTTAATAGTAACTTCTGCTGCTGTTCCTGCTGTAGTTGGAACTGCGATGATCGGGATAGATGGCTTCTTGGTAGGAGCTACACCTTCCAGGCTTCTTACATCCTCAAATTCCGGGTTAGCAATGATGATGCCGATTGCCTTTGCTGTATCCATAGAAGAACCGCCGCCGATAGCGATCAGATAATCAGCACCGGATTTCTTAAATGCTGCTACGCCAGTCTGTACGTTTTCAATGGTTGGGTTTGGTTTGATATTGGAGTAGATCTCATAAGCAAGACCTGCATTGTCCAGTACATCAGTAACTTTCTTTGTTACGCCAAATTTGATCAGGTCTGGATCTGAACATACGAAAGCTTTCTTGAAAGCTCTTGTTTTTGCTTCGTTAGCGATCTCAGCGATAGCGCCTGCGCCATGATAAGAAGTTTCATTTAATACGATTCTGTTTGCCATGATACATTCTCCTTTTTTATTATAAATAAATATGTGTTCCGGGAAGTCCAGAACAGCTTTTTATGTTCTTTTTTGTTTCCCTTTGTTTCGTTAATATTATAACAACACTTTTTCAAAAATAAAAGTGACAAACATGCCCGTCTGTCACTTTTTGAGAATATTTTTTATTTTATGCAGGTGCCGTTTATTCAAATCGTACATAATTTTCGCATGTCACCAGTCATATTATCAATATATAGATAATATCTTTTTGTGTTATATGTAACAAACCTTATAACTTTACAGCAGTTTCAGCTCATCAAACACAGCAGCCAGTCTGGGCGGCATAGCCTCTACCAGCTTCTTTGACATTTTTGCAGGTGAATCCTTCATTCCCGTAAGGACCCATTTAACTGTCATATAAACAGAACCTCTGCAGTACATCTCCAGAAGAAACTGCAGATCTTCTCCTAAAGGTCTGCTGGTCTTTCGCCCGATCAGATCCTGGTAAAACTGTAAGATCAGTTCAAAATCATGTTCTTTTAAGGAGTTGCGGTCATCACTGCGGAAAGCCTCTGTAAAGAACACCTTTTCATTGACAATAAATTCAAATTTCTGTGTCAGGCTCTCTCCTACTGTATGTCCCATGCCGATCTGCTC
>JBNMGK010000317.1:0-3452 GCA_050872205.1 Enterocloster sp. | reverse complement strand
TCTTTTAAATATTTTCCGTATCCCAGTAAAATAGCTGCAGAAAGCTTATCATCCAGGAAACGGCTTTTAATATAACCGGACTTTGTCACACGGGTCCGCGGCTCAAAGCACACATAATCACCTGGCATGATGCCAAGCTGTAAGGTATCTTCTTTTGAGCTTACCGGCTCATCTACAAGAACCTCTATGGTATCCCAGTTCCGCTCTGTTTTGTCATAATCTCCATTTACATGGACAGAAGCATTGATCAGCTGGCATACGCCTCCGTAAATGCCGTCTGCTTTGGTAACAATACGCACATTTTCCGCTTCTGCATTAGCCGGTTTCATACCACCGATATTGGTAAGGCGGAGATGGCCGTTGGACTTCACCTCTGCCACCATGCCTCCTAAAGTGTCGCAGTGGGCTTCCAGCAAAATAGCATTCTCTTTGTCTTTCCCGCCAAAAGAAGCCACTACGCCCCCTTTTATAGTCTTTTCTGCCGGGATCCCCAGACGTCCAAATTCCTCCAGGAGATAATCTGTAACCTGGCGGCAATAGCCGGAAGGGCTGTCAATGGATAACAGTTTCACTGCCTGCTCTATGATATAATCTGTGTATTTTCTGTAATCTGTCATGTATCTTCGCACCTTTACTGTTTCTACTGCTTTACCTTTTTAAGTGCTTTTTGTACAGGACTGCCTTTTATGAGCATCTGCGGTCTCTTCCCTTTTCTCTGTAATAAGCATTTTTATCCAGATACATTCTCTTTTCCGCAGACTTTAACATGGCTTCCAGCATACCCTCTTTTTTCCATTCAAGGCCCATGGAAAAGCTTACATTGGCCTCTGCCAGATCTTTTTCCACCTGGTCAATGCGGTCCTTAAAATCCGCTTCCTCTGTTTCCGGAACAATGATGACAAACTCATCTCCGCCAATACGGTAGGAATCCTCTGGAAATGTTTTTAAAATGCCTTCTGCGGCATTGCAGATCAGCCGGTCCCCTGCTTCATGCCCCAGATTATCGTTGATCTGCTTTAAGCCATTCAGATCGATATAGGCCACGCCTGTATCACGGACCGGAAAATGCTCACATGATTCCAGTACTTTCATGTACTTATTGCGGTTATACAGCCCTGTCAGCATATCACGAAAACTTAAAAACTGCAATCTGTCCTGCTGACGTTTGGAAGACTGACTGTTTACAATGAAATACTGCAGCGACTCTAAAAGAGTGGCATCATCAAAATGGGTCCGTGGATTATCCACACCAATAAAACCGGTCACTTTTCCATTTTTCTTTAATGGTACAGTGAGAAGACGCTTTATATTCTGCTCTACCAGCATTTCATAGGTGGGATAGCCCTTTTCCTGCTCTGCATCTGCAGTATAATACACTTCTCCCTTCTGGAAGCGGTCCATCCACACATCAATGATGAAAAGCGGCACCTCCTGAAGATTGTCGATCTGCTGTGATACACCTTCCGCCGCGTATTCGTATGTATTGGTAACGATCTGCCTGTCATAATTAATATCAAAAATATAGCTTCTGTCTGCCTGGAAATAATTGCAGATAATGCCAAGAAGATTATAAATGGCTGCATGGGTATTCCGGTCCGCAGACAGCTCTGCAGCACACCTGTTTAAGGTGGTAGCGATCTCCAGCTGGTGAATTCTTTCTCTGTTGGTCCTTTCCATCCGCTCTTTTAAGCTTCCTACGATCAGAACATTTGCCACAATGCCAAATACTACTACCAGCATTTTATTCCAGTTATCTGCATCAAATCTCCAGAAGCTGTGTTCTATGGAAAAGAAAAACAGGGAATATATAAATGTAATGCCCCCGCAAAGGATCCCCGCCTTATAGCCAAACTGCACCAGAACCGCCGACAGTATGACAAATAAAATAATGTTGGGGTTGGAAATATTAAACCAGTATATGATCACACAGGCCATGATCTGAAGGACTCCCATTAATAAAATCCATTTGTTATTTTCATCCTGCTTTACTGCTTCCAATATTTTCATAGGGGTTTCCTCCTCTGCATCCACATATAGAAGTATTACTCTACACGTATAGTATAACTATATTTTACAAAAACAGAAGAGAAAATGCAATCTTTAGTTGGTTTTGTAACGTAAAAATAGCGTAAATTGTATTTAAAATGTTTGTATTACCGGCCAAAATACTCTTTTATGGTCTCCATGCGCTGCTGCTGGCCTACTTTAAATGGACAGCGTTTATTGCAGTGACCGCAGCGGATACAGTCAGAAGCTGTTTTTCCCAGTGTAAGATAGTGCTCTTTTGCCAGCACATCTCCCTGAAGGGACAGGTCATAATATTTATTGATCAAAGCAATGTCAAGACCTGCCGGACATGGGTGGCAGTGACGGCAGTATACGCATTTTCCTACAGAATCATCTGGTACGAAGGAGCCGATCACAGAATAATCACGCTCTTCTTCTGTGGTATCCAGATAAGTAAGGATCTCCTTTAACTGCTCCACATTTCCCGGTCCTCCAAGAACGGTAAGGACACCTGGTTTGTCCAGTGCATACTGAATACACTGAGCTGGTGTTAAAGCCTGGTGAAATGGGGATTTGGCAGCATCTAAAAGCTGTCCTGCGTTAAATGGCTTCATAACAGTAATACCTACGCCCTCTTTTTCACAGCGTCTGTACAGATCCTGACGCTCTCCTGCTGCTCCAATGGCAAAGTCACCCTTTCCAAAGTCATACATGGGGTTAATGGAAAACATCATTACATCCAGAATAGCCATATCAAGGACCTTATTTGCCAGCTCCGGCGCATGGGTAGAAAGGCCAATATGCTTTACAACGCCCTGATCCTTCATGTCTAAAATATACTTTAAAATACCATTTTTCTCATAGGTACGAAGATCTGCTTCTTCATCCAGACAGTGGATAAAGCCAAAATCAATATAATCTGTCTGAAGATTTTTAAGCTGCCAGTCTACAGAACGCTTTACTGTGTCCAGGTCTGTAGTCCAGCCATATTCACCACTCATATAATTGGCTCCGAAATGTACCTGGAGTATAGCCTCTTTTCTCCGTCTTGCCATTACCTTGCCATAGGCTGGGAAAATACTTGCATGTCCCCCTGCCATGTCAAAATAGTTGATGCCTGCATCCAGTGCGTATTCTACCGTTTTAATGATATCTTCTTCCTTCTGCTCTCCGACTACAGAAGATCCCATTCCGATCACACTGACCATTTCTTCCCCATGTGGTAATTTACGATATTCCATAACTTCCTTCTCCTGTCTTTTAAAGATTATTTGACGCAGTACAGAAATCTTCTGCTGCGTATTTTTCTCATTTATACAGACAGTATAAGCTATGGAGTTTGCTCCAAGTCAAGAAATTTTGCAACTTTTGCAAGAAAAAGGGGCCTTTCGGCCCCAAAATTTACTGTAATATAAAACAGATGAACGGCAGTGTGACCAGGGAAC
>JBNMGK010000267.1:0-4091 GCA_050872205.1 Enterocloster sp. | reverse complement strand
CAGAGTAACCTTCTGGAAGGAACTTCAGCATGGAGTAACACATAAAGGATGCACTTAAGAATACATGGCTTGTACAGTTAAAACCAGTATATAAAGCTGCAAATAGACCTGCCATTGGCTTTGTCTGGTTTTCCAGACCCATTTCATGTCCGATCTCCTTGGTAACAGGGCCTGCAACTGCCAGTCTTGCTGTACCACTTGGGATCAATGGAGAAATAACAACACCGGAAAGAGTAATACCTAAAAACTGTCCCAGATAGGTTCCAGGGAATGCTTTCATAACTAACAAGGTCAGTCTCTTTAACAATCCGCTGTGAGCTACTGCTGCGCCTAATACCAGAGCGCCAACTAACAGCCAGTAGTTTGTGCCGCTGAACGGGCTGAATGCCTGAGCAAAAGTAAGACTCTTGGTAGCTGCACATAAGCAGCAGAACATCAGCAGGATGATGTACTCAGGAAGTACTCGAAAGATCATCCAGATAAGAGCACATACTAAAAGTCCCATTCCGATCATGGACTTCTGTGGGTCTAACCCTTCTGCAACAACCAGATTTGCCGGCGGAGCCATCACACTGAGCCCTAAGCATGCTGCGATACCAATGATTCCCCCAATAATTTGTTTCTTCGACATAATGAACCCCCTTAATTTGTTAATTTTTTAACTATTAAGTGCAAATAATAAAATGGCTGGCTTTCAACCGATTCTCTGCGCTGTGGTTTATTTTCCTGCCAGTCATTTCATCTGGTTTAACTATAATAAAAAAAAGATTGATAATCTAATACCAATCTTTTTATCCTAAATATAGCTTATAAGTTATGTTATACCCTAAAAATACTCAAGGATATATTCCTTATGCGTAATACAATTATTATGGAATACACACTGCTTCTCTTCCATCAGACGATTTTCCAGGTCTGCAAAATAGTTTAAGGCATATTCCCTGAACATCTGATTTCTGCGGCTTTCAAAGTTTTTCTTAGGCCAGCACAGCTTTAACAGACGGTAATTTCCCGGATCCGCAATAAAGGCATAGGTAAGATCCTCATGTTCCTTTAATGTGTCCTTTAATGAATCATAAGGGATAATAGATATACCTTCATTTTCTGATATGGCTCTGAAAATGCGCTCCATTTCGCTGTAATAAGCACAGAACTTTGGTACAAAGCCAGCTGCATGGCATAAGCTCACCATCAGTGTGTTGCTGCTGGAGCCTCTCCAGCCTGCTATAAATGGCTCTTCTTTTAATTCTGCCATATGTAAAAGCTTCTTCTTTGCCAAAGGATGACTGCGGTTTAATACAATAACCATCTCTTCCCGCATAAGATACTCAAATTCCACATTCTCGTATGTATTCATGGATGCGGAAATGTGAAAATCATACTCTGTCATCAGCTTTCTCTGCATCAAAGAAAAATTAGCCACATCCAAAATGATATTTGGATGCAGCTTGCAGAATAAGTCATACATAGGCGGGAAAAAGCACTGTCCCGCCTTTACGATCAGGGAGATCGTACCATTTTCGGAATCCGGTGTCACAGAAAGACCGTCTACTGCAGAATCGATGAGATTTAAACCTTTGCTCACCTTATCGTAAAATTCTTTTCCCTGTTCATTTAAGACAATACGCTTTTTCACACGGTCAAACAGGACTACTCCCAGTTCCTGTTCCAGGTTTTTTATGGTTTTAGAAAGAGAAGGCTGCGATACATGCAATTCCTCAGCCACTTTGGTAACACTTTCCCGTCTTGCAACTTCACAAAAATATCTCAGCTGTAAAAGCTCCATTCAGTCTTCTCCTTCTGCTTTATATATTTCCCGGACCGACTGGTTTTAAGAGTTTATGCCTGTAAGGTTCCCAGTCTCTTGTAAACAGCCTCTGCCTCACTGATCATATCGTCAATAATGGCCTTAACTGGCTTTACTTCGTTAATAAGACCTGCAGCCGGGCCCATAGCGAATACACAGTGCTGTGTATCACCAGTCACATAGCATTCTTTGCTGAGAGCTCCGGAGATAACTGGCAGCAGTTCTTTCAGTCCTGCGCCTGCTTTTTCCATTTCCAGTGCCTTTGCAGACTGCTCATTTTTCACATAACGTGCCATATTCTTAATACTTCTCTGGCAGGTCATGGTATCGATCTCTTTAGAATTTACGATCAGGTCCTTGAAATTCTGGTGGATGGTACACTCAGTGGAAGCCACAAAACGAGTTCCCATAACTACGCCCTCTGCACCTAATGCCAGAGCTGCCAACAGTCCCTTTCCATCTGCCACGCCGCCTGCTGCCAGTACCGGAATAGATACGGATTCTGCTACGCGGTTGATCAGGATAAAGCTTCCCAGTTCATCCAAACCAGGATGTCCTGCTACTTCATAGCCTACAATGGTAACGGCATCAGCACCGAAGCTTTCTGCCTTTTTCGCATATTTAACACCTGGACACTTATGGATCAGCTTAATGCCCGCTTCTTTGATGTGAGGAACAAATTCAGAAGGATTCTGTCCTGCTGTTTCAATGACCTTTACGCCTTCTTCGCCGCACACATCAATATACTGGTGGATCTTTTCTCCCATATTCAAGCCAGGAGCCAGTGAAATATTCACTGCAAATGGCTTATCTGTCAGTTCTTTCGTCTTCTTTACTGCTGCACGGAAATCATCCATTTCCGGATAAATGGTGATATTAATGGTTCCCAGTCCGCCTGCATTGGATACGGCTGCTGCCAGCTGTGGTACACCTAAGTGCTGCATACCGCCCTGCATAATTGGATGTTCGATACCTATTAACTCTGTAAATCTTGTTTTAAACATAAGATATACTCCTTTCAATGACCATCAGCGCAGATCATCTGTTGTGAATATTATAACAATGCAGTCGGATCATGTCTAATATCCAGTTTTTATCTCATGTATAACTTTCAGGTTATGGATAATGGTTTTTCAACCTTTTATTCATTCTTTTAGGGCAATTTAATTTTCATCCCTATGATTTGATCACCAATTCTACCGGGCAGTGATCGGAACCAAATACCTCTGTGTGGATCTTTGCACTTTCCAGATCCTCTTTTAAGCTTTCGCTGACACAAAAATAATCAATACGCCAGCCTGCATTCTTCTCTCTTGCCTTAAAACGATAGGACCACCAGGAGTAGATGCCTTCTGTATCCGGGTAGAAATATCGCCAGGTATCAATAAAACCTGCATTTAAAAGGTCGGTGAACTTACCTCTCTCTTCATCTGTGAAGCCGGCATTTTTCCGGTTGGTCTTTGGATTTTTCAGGTCGATCTCTTTGTGGGCTACGTTTAAGTCGCCACAGAAGATCACCGGCTTTTTCTCCTCTAACTTTTTAAGATATGATAAAAATGCATCTTCCCAGGTCATACGGTAATCCAGTCTGGCAAGACCGTCTTTGGAGTTTGGAGTATAACAGGTGACAATGTAATACTCTGGGAATTCAGCTGTGATCACTCTTCCTTCGTGATCGTGCTCCTCAATGCCAAGACCATAGGAAACAGAAACAGGTTCTTCCTTTGTAAACATGGCGGTACCGGAATAACCTTTTTTCTCTGCATAGTTCCAGTACTGATGATAGCCTGGCAAGTCTAATTCGATCTGACCTTCCTGCAGCTTGCTTTCCTGTATACAGAATACATCTGCATCCACCTCATTGAAAAAGTCCATAAAGCCTTTTCCCACACAGGCACGCAGACCATTTACATTCCAGGATATGAGTTTTTTCATGTTGTTTCTCCTTTTGCTGTATGGCGCTGTCCCCGCTTGAAGCGGGGAAACAATTCGATCCACTGCCCCGCGCAAGCGGGGCAAAAATCCTCATTTTATTCCGGATAAACCAGCCTGGATTCCGGAAACTCATCAATATGTGTCAGGACCTTCAGATACTTTGCAGCCAAATATTTTGCCATTCCAAGATTCATATCCAGGTAGTTGCCGCAGTCTTTTGGAGATGCACCAGGTACTTCTCCTTCAAAGTCGCGGACAAATTCATACATTTCCACTACTAATGGCAGAATGTCCTTTGACTCATAATCACCTGCTAAAAGCAGATAAAAACCGGTTCTGCAGCCCATTG
>JBNMGK010000243.1:0-4577 GCA_050872205.1 Enterocloster sp. | reverse complement strand
GATCAGACCTGCGCCGCCTCTTGGAATAAGCACATCCACATAGCGGTTTAAGCGCATCAGCTCTCTTGTCGTCTCTCTGCTGGTATCTTCGATAAGCTGCAGGGCATCTTCTGGAAGTCCGGCTCCTGTAAGACCGGTACGAAGCCATTTTGCGATGGCCTTGTTAGATTCAATGGCATCGCTGCCGCCTTTCAAGATCACTGCGTTTCCTGATTTAAAGCAGAGACCGAAAGCGTCCGCTGTTACATTTGGGCGTGCCTCATAGATCATGGCAATGACACCTAAAGGCACCCGTTTCTGACCGATCTTCAGTCCATTTGGACGCAGCTTCATGGAGATCACTTCTCCTACCGGGTCATCTAAGGCAGCTACTTTTAAAAGGCCATCTGCCATAGACTGGATCCGTCCCGGATTTAAAGCCAGACGGTCCAACATGCCTTTGCTCATGCCGGAGCTTTCTGCCTTTTCATAATCTGCCTGGTTTGCTGCCAGGATCTCATCTTCTCCCTCTAAAAGGGCTCTGGCCGCTTCTTCCAGTCCTATGTTTTTCTCTCTTGAACCTAAGTTATTTAATGTTCTGGAAACAGCTTTTGCGCGGCTTCCGATCTCTTCCAGTGTCATAACCATCTCTCCTTCTGGCTATCAATATACGCCCGGATCTTTTAATACTTCTTATACTTCCTTGATGCCGCCGTATTTTTTGCCCAGGTCTGTAATAGAACCATCTTTCTCTTTAATCGAGATATTATTTAAACTGCTTCTTAAATTCGCACGGATAGCAGCCAGATATTCTTTCTTTAAAGCTGCCTGCTCCGCTTTTTCCTCATCTGTAAGTCCTACAGACTGGGATTTATGATAAAGTTCGTTGATTCTGTCGATTTTGCTTGAGTCCATAAATTTGCTCCTTAATACTGCTGCTGTAGTTCTGCCACAGCATTTTAATATTCGTTATTCAGATAATGCATCAGGTCAAAGTCCAGATTGGGATGAGCTAAAAATAAAGTTCCCTTTTCTGCTCCACTCATAATGTCCATGATCACATCTACCTGATCACCATTTGCGATCACCATATCAGCACCGCTGTCCGTGGCAATACGGGCTGCTGCCAGTTTCGCTGACATTCCACCTGTCCCCACGCTGCTTCCTGAGGTTTCTTTTCCCATATTTAAGTACTTCTGGCTGATCTCAGGCACCAGACTGATAAATTTAGCGTCCGGGTTGCTTCTTGGATCATCAGTGTAAAGTCCGTCAATATCAGAAAGCAGGATCAGAAGGTCTGCTCCGATGAGAGCTGCTACAATAGCAGAAAGGCGGTCATTATCACCGAAACTGTCCACATAAGGGATCTCAGAGGTAGATACAGTATCATTTTCATTTACAATGGGGATTGCTCCTAAACGCAGCAGTTCATCAAAGGTGTTCTGGGCGTTATAGCGGGAGCTGTCGTTGACCATGGTATCCTTCGTTAAAAGGACCTGGGCAGCTGTCTGGTTGTACTCGCCGCAAAGTTTCTGGTAGACCATCATCAGTCTTGCCTGTCCCACTGCTGCAAAAGCCTGTTTTTCTGCCAAACTGTCCGGTCTTTTATGACGTCCAAAAGCCTGTCTTCCTGCTGCGATAGCACCGGAAGAAACAAGAACTACTTCTTTTCCTTCACCCCTCAGGTCGCTGAGCACACGGATCAGCTTCTCTATCTTCGTTAAATTCAGTTCTCCTGTTTCCGGGTGCGTCAGGGAAGAAGAACCGATCTTTATTACGATCCTTTTTCTATCTTTTAAACTGTTGCGTTTTGTAGCTTCCATGATTATCTTTTGTCAGCTCCCTTCTGATGCATCTATCCGTCCTGCTCATCGGCGCAGGACTGGACTTTTCCATTAATCATACATCATTTTTATTACTCCGTCAATTTGTATCTTCTTATGATCTCTTCCGCCACTTTTAAGCCATCCATGGCTGCGGAAGTAATACCGCCTGCATATCCGGCGCCTTCACCGCAGGGGTATAAGCCTTTTACAGAGCTTTCTAAGGTTTCTCCTCTGGGAATACGTACCGGGGAAGAAGTGCGGCTTTCTACGCCTGCTAAAATGGCATCAGGGCGGTCAAAACCTTTGATCTTTCTTCCAAAGCTTTCCATTCCTTCTACAAAAGCTTCAGAAAGTTCCTCTGGGAGAATTTTTCTCAGGTCGGCAAACTGATATTCCCCGCAGAATGCTGGCTGCACTTCGCCAAATTTCTCTGAGATTTTTCCGTTTTTAAAATCTTCGTACAGCTGGACCGGTATTTTTCCGTCCCCTGCTTCGTACGCTTTTTCCTCAAGTTCTCTCTGAAAATGGATACCTGCCAGAGGATGTACTTCTTCCCTGCTTTTTGCTTCGTGAGAAAAATCCTCAGGATTTACAGTGACGATCAACGCGCTGTTGGCATTCTCTCCTGCTCTGTCATGGTAGCTCATTCCATTTACTGCCAGACGTTTTTCCTCGGAAGAAGCATTGACTACATAGCCGCCAGGGCACATGCAGAAGGAATACACACCTCTTCCATAAGAAGTCTGGGCTGTCAGCTTATAGCTTGCAGGCCCTAATTCTTTGCATTCTGCCATTCCATACTGGCTTTCATTGATCATGGTCTGTGGATGCTGGATACGCAGGCCTACTGCAAAAGGCTTTGCTTCCATGGATACCTGCTTTGTATAAAGGGTTTCAAAGGTATCTCTGGCACTGTGGCCAATGGCTGCAACTGCTGCCTGTACAGGAATTCGTTCTGTACCATTTACAGTAACTGCTGTCAGTTTTCCATCTGTTATCTCAAAATCTGTTACCTGGCTTAAGAAGCGCACCTGACCGCCCAGGCTTTCGATTTCTTTCCGGATCGATTTTACAATGTGGCTTAACACATCGGTTCCAATATGAGGTTTATTTGCATAGCAGATTGAGGGATCTGCCCCAAATTCTGTAAGGATACGCAGTACTTCCCTGTTTCTGCCAAAAGTATCTTTTACAAGGGTATTCAGCTTTCCATCGGAAAAGGTACCGGCACCACCTTCACCAAACTGCACATTGGAGGAAGGATTTAATTCTCCTGTTTTCCAGAACTTTGCAACCCGCTCTGTTCTGGTATCTACATCTTCTCCCCGCTCTAAAAGTAAGGGTCTGTATCCTTTTCTTGCAAGGGCAAGGCCGCAGAACAGTCCTGCAGGTCCCATTCCAATGATCACAGGAGGATATTTTAAAAGCTCATTTCCACATTCAGGAAGAACATAGGGCTTCTCTTCGTGAACTGTGATATTTCTGTCTTTTCTCTTCTTTACAAGCCGTTCCTCTTCTTTTTTTCCACCGCTTTTTAAAGCAATGTCTACGATATAGCTGTAATGGATCTCAGGCTTTTTTCTTGCATCTACAGACTGTTTTACCAGCTCTATTTCTTTTATCATCTCCGGCTGGATATGAAGCTCTTTTGCAGCCTTTAAAAGCAAATCGTTTTTTGTATGCCCCAGAGGCATTTTCAGCTGACTGATACGTATCATGTTCTCGCAGTCCTCCTGGTCTTCTGTGTATATTTCTTTTCTGCGTATTTTTTAACAGGTTTCTTTTCTATCTGTTTCGTATTTATATTTTTCTTCTTTTCTATACTCTTTTTCTCAGTGTTTCTTCTTTCCAGTTTTCTTTGCTCCGGCTGTTTTGGAGGCTGTTTTTGAGGTTGTTTGGGAATCCCTTTTTCCGGTACTGTCTTTGCCTGTACTGCCTTTGCCTGTGCGTCCGCACTGCCGCCAGCCGCACATCTTCCTGCGATCATGCCGCTAGACCAGGCAAACTGAAGATTATAACCGCCGCAGATACCGTCTACATCCAGGATCTCACCTGCCAGATACAGTCCCGGACATATCTTTGACTCCATGTTCTTCTCGTCCACTTCATTGGTATCCACACCGCCGCAGCACACCTGGGCATTGGCGAAAGGATTGACGGACATGACTACTGCTTCGTACTCTTTTAACTCTTTCCGGATCTTTTCTAACTGCTTTCCAGTTAAAGACCCACAGGAAGTATTAGGATCGATCCCCGCAAGCTTTAAAAGGGCCTGGGCAAGCTTACGGTTTAACATTCCTGTAAACAGCTCCTCTGCCGGCTTATAAGCCAGCATAAGGGCTCTTTTCTTTAAAAGGCGGAAGCTTTCATTATGATCCCAGCCTGGCATAAAATCCACATAGACTCTTACCTTTTTCTTTTCATCCAAAGCTCTGGCTGCATACCGGCTTACCTGGAAAATAGGGATGCCGGAAAGGCCATAATCGGTGATCTGCAGCTCTCCTTTATCACTTGCCAGAGTAATGCCGTCTGCCTGTAATCTTACCTCCGCCTCTGTGCGGATGCCTGCCATCTGTTTGTACAGATTTCCCTGACAGCGAAGCTGCACCAGAGCCGGAAGAGGCTTGATCACAAAATGACCTAACTGTCCGGCGTATTCATAACCGCTGCCGTCTGAGCCGGTAGAAGGAGCAGCCTTGGAACCGGCTGCCAGGATCAGGGCATCTGTTTCTACTTTTCCCTGATCTGTATGTACAAGAAAGCCACTCTTTT
>JBNMGK010000411.1:0-2356 GCA_050872205.1 Enterocloster sp. | reverse complement strand
GCTTGGAATCACTTCCAAGGGAACAGAAAATGCTCTTCATATGATCGAAGAAAGCGGTCTGTTTGAAAATGTAGTCTTCCACGCAAATGGCGTTGGCGGAAGATGCATGGAAAATCTGATGCGGGAAGGCCGTATTGATGTGGCCCTGGATATGACTCTACATGAGATCACCTGCGAGACCATTGGCGGATATTGTGTTGGTGCAAACAACCGTCTGATGACAGCCGTAGAACACAAAATTCCTATGGTAGTAGTTCCTGGTGCTCTGGATATGGTGGATTATTTCATCAATGAACAGGGCGTAGGTCTTCCAGATGATATTGACCAGAGGAAAAAGGTTTATCATAACTCCAGTATCTGCCACTGTAAGATCTACAAAGAAGAGGCAGAAAAGATCGTTGATGTTGTGTGCAGCAGACTGAACCAGGCAGTCAGCCCGGTAACGTTGGTGATCCCGGCAAAAGGCTGCTGTGAAGCTGCCGCTCCAGGCGGACCAATGTATGATCCAGAAGTAGATGAGGTCATGGTGGACGCATTTAAGAAAAAGATCGGAAATAATGTAAAACTGGTCATTGTAGACGCAAACATCAATGAAAAGTCATTTTCTGAAACTGTAGCACATGAGGTACTTTTACTTGCACATGAATAAAGGGGGATTTATTTATGGGAACTACTATTGGGATCATAGGATTATTTGTTGCCATTGCGCTTTTAGTCGTACTCGCATTTAAAGGCCACAGCGTTATCATCGCGGCTCCTATTGCCGCACTGATTGCGGTACTGTTTTCCTATGGACTTAAAGGACATTTTATGGCGTCCTACACCATTACATATATGTCCGGCTTTGCAAATTACGCGAAAAACTATTTTCCGATCTATCTGTTCGGCGCAGTTTTTGCAAAGTTAATGGATATTTCAGGAAACGCGCAGTCCATCGCGCAGTTCTGTACTCTTAAATTAGGAAAAAGCCGCGCTGTACTTTCCGTTGTATTGACCTGCGCTATTTTAACATACGGCGGTGTTTCCTTATTCGTAGTAGCATTTGTTATGCTTCCTGTAGCAATCGCTGTATTCCGCGCAGCTGATATTCCGAAGCGTCTCATCCCTGGCGCTATCGCTCTTGGCGCATTTACCTTTACCATGACAGCACTTCCTGGAAGCCCTCAGGTCCAGAATACTATTCCAATGACCTATTTCGGAACTGACTCCTGGGCAGCACCTGTTCTTGGTATCATTGCAACTGTTATCATGTTTGGCGGCGGCATGGCATGGCTGTCTTACCGTACCAATAAAGCGAAAAAAGCTGGTGAAGGATACGGAAATTATCAGGATGAGATCGTATCCGATAATAAAGAAGTTCCGGGCATCGGACTTGCATTTGCTCCCATCCTGATCATCCTGGTAGTAAACCTGGTTCTTTCTAAAATGGTATATCCAAATGTTGACGGAAGCTATCTGGAAGAAAGCTTTAACAGTACACTGGCAGCAAACAGCGGTACATGGAGCGTACTTCTTGGTATGTTAGTTGCCATCATTTTCATTGCAGCTGTCAACTTTAACAAATTAAAAGACGGATTAAAAGACAATCTGAAAAAAGCAGCAAACGAGTCTCTGGCTCCACTGATCAACAGCTGTGCAGTTGTTGGTTTCGGTTCCGTAACAAAATCCCTGGCTATCTTTGGTATCATCCAGGCATTTGCACTGGGAATTTCCTCCAATGCACTGTTAAGTGAAGTTCTTTCTATTAATATCCTTTGCGGAATGACCGCTTCTGCATCTGGCGGACTGGGCGCAGCCCTGGAAGCGCTGGCAGATACTTATCTGGCATCCGGCGTTGCTCCTCAGGTCCTTCACAGAGTGGCAGCTGTAGCTGCAGGCGGTCTGGACAGCCTTCCATATAACGGAGCAACCATTACCGTTCTGGCACTGGTAGGCATGACCCATAAGGAATCTTATCTGGATATGTTTGTTGTATCCGTAGTGATCCCTCTGATCGCAGCTTTTGCTCTGGCAGCACTGGCAAGTATGGGAATCTGCTTCTAATATAGCAAGAAGGAGAAGAAAAATGGCTGATTATGTTTCTGATGCACAGGCCCGCAGCCTGATCCTGGATGTGGGACGCAGACTGTACCACAGCGGCTTTGTAGCATCCAATGACGGAAATATCACCTGCAAGGTAGGAGATAACGCGATCTGGGCCACTCCTACAGGCGTATCCAAAGGCTTTATGACAGAGGAAATGCTTGTGAAAATGGACCTGGATGGAAATATACTGGAAGGCACCTACAAGCCTTCCAGCGAGATCAAAATGCACCTTCGTGTGTTTAAAGAAAATCCACAGGTACAGGGCGTGGTT
>JBNMGK010000150.1:0-6137 GCA_050872205.1 Enterocloster sp. | reverse complement strand
GTCCTACCTTTATCCATGTGGGTCTTGCAAATGCACTGGACCTGCCGGAAACAGAAGAGGCAGTGTGCAAAATGGTAGATGCGTTTGCAAAGAGACGGGAAGTGCTGATTGAAGGACTGGATCAGATCCCGGGAATTACCTATGTGAAGCCGGAAGGCGCTTTTTATGCCATGGTGGATGTATCCGCTTTTGGGGTAGACGGAGATACCTTTGCAGCAAAGCTTTTAAAGGAAAAACATGTGGCAGTGATCCCAGGCTCCGGTCTTGGGGAAAACTGCAAGGATGCAGTGCGTATTTCCTTTGCAGCATCAGAAGATACCATAAGAAAGGCCACAGCGCGGGTGGGAGAGTTTATCCAGGAGAAAGCTTATGAATCTTAGTGCAGTGATCAACCTTCAGCTGGTGATGTTTGCCCTGTTTATCTGTGGCTTTATCCTTACAAGAAAGGGTGTCATCAACAGTGAGCGGCGAAAAGGCATGTCTGACCTGCTCATCGACCTGTTCCTTCCGGCCAATATCATCTGCGCCTTTCTGACGGGCATCAGCAGGGACGTATTTGCAGAGGCCTTTCAGGTGCTTGTGATCGCTCTTGGGATCCAGATCATTTCCTATCTGTTGGGACTGGTATTATATAGGAAGGAAGTAAACGGACGGAGAATGGTCTTGCGCTATGCAACTATCTGTTCCAATGCCGGATTTATGGGGAATCCGGTAGTGGAAGGGATCTATGGTTCCCAGGGCTTACTGTATGCCTCTGTTTATCTGATCCCCTTAAGGATCTTTATGTGGTCTGCCGGTCTTTCCTGCTTTACAGTGGCAAGTCCGAAAGATATTGTAAAAAAGCTGGTCCATCATCCCTGTATCATTGCAGTAGTTATCGGTATGGCCCTGATGCCATTTCCTGATGTTGTGCCAGGCTTCCTGCTTCAGACCATGCAGTCCTGCAGCAAATGTGTTCTTCCTGTTTCCATGGTAGTCATTGGAAGTATTTTGTCGGAAGCAGATATGGGTCAAATGTTAAAGGGAAGCACCTTATTTTACTGTATCGTGCGCCTTCTGGGGATACCGGCTGTTACTATGGTCGTATGCCGCCTTCTGGGAATGGGGGCACTGGTAACAGGTGTCTGTACCATTTTAGCAGGAATGCCTGCAGGAAGTACTACAGCTATCCTTGCGGAGAAATATGACGGGGATGCAAAATATGCCTCTGAGTGTGTGTTTCTCTCTACGGTACTTTCACTTTTTACCATGCCTCTTTTGTACATGATACTGGCCTGAAATAGTGCACAACAAAGCCTGGAATATAATTAGTTGAAACTAACAAAAATAAAGAAAACCGCCTGTCTGCTCTGACATTTTTCGAAGAATCGTGCTAAACTGGAATAGGAAACTGTGAACGTGAAGCATGAGAAGAGATCCGGGAGAAACCGGATACAGAAGAAAGCAGGCGGAATTTTTTATGTATGAGAAAGGACAATATATTGTATACGGCATCCGTGGAGTCTGCCAGGTAGCAGACATTATCACCATTGATCATCCCAACGGGCCAAAAGGGCGTCTTTATTATGAACTTCATCCTTGTAATCAGAAGGACGGAAAGATCGTAACGCCGGTAGACTCTGAAAAGACCATTACCAGGCTGCTGCTTACCAGACCGGAGGCTGAAGAGCTGATCCAAGAGATCCCTCAGATCAAAGAAATGAACGTGGGCAATGACAAGCAGAGGGAAGAAAAGTATAAAGAGGCCTTAAAGACCTGCGACTGCCGGGTATGGGTGAGTATGATAAAGGCTTTGTATCTGCGAAAGCAGGATCGGATCGAGCACAAGAAAAAGGTGACGGATCTGGATGAGCGGTATTTCCGCATGGCAGAAGATTATCTGAATTCAGAGCTTTCCCTCGCACTTGATATATCAAGGGAAAAGGTAAATGAATATATTAAGGAGCGGATCGTGGTCTGAGGGCCACGGTCTTTTTTGTGTGAAAATAACCTTTACAATCTGTATTCAGGCATTATAATATATAAATATAGCGACTTCTTAACAAAATATTACACTAAAAGCGGTGGGGGCAAAGAAAGATGAAGACAGGCAGACTAAGCTTATACAGATATGTCTGTTTTTTATTATGCCTTTTTTTCCTCAGTACATCAGTGCCGGTTTCTGTAAAAGCAGAAGAAGCGAGGTTAGCGCCGGCTGGGGACAATGACTTAAATGCTGAGATCGCCATAGTCCAGCTGGAAGAAATTGGAATAAAAATGACCCGGGCAGCAGACGGAAAACAGGCGGTGGAGCTTTTTAAAGAAAATCAGGCAGGTACCTTTGACCTGATCTTAATGGATGTTATGATGCCCCAGATGAACGGCTACGAGGCAACTGCAGCTATTCGTACTCTGCCGGACCGTCCGGATGGACGCAGGATCCCTATCATTGCGCTGACAGCAAATGCGTTTGCGGAAGATGTACAGACTTCCATGGAAGCAGGAATGAACGGACATCTGTCAAAACCCATCGTGGTGGATGAACTGGTCAAGGCGATCATACGAAATCTGGGACAATAACATTGGACAATGCCCTTATTGTGTGTTAAGATATCGTTAATAAACGGTTGCATCAATGGGGGATACTATATGAATAAGACAAAATTTAACATATACAGGTATAGCAGCATTCTGCTATGCCTGTTTTTGCTGTTTACCCTTTTTCCTGTTACAGCCCAGGCAGGAGATTCACAGTTAAAAACAGTCCGTGCAGGCTGGTTTGAGGACTCCTATAATATTACCGGTGAAAACGGGGAGCGCAGCGGATACGGCTATGAATATCAGCAGTCAGTAGCTTCTTATACAGGCTGGACCTATGATTATGTAAATGCCAGCTGGTCAGAACTGCTGACAATGATCCAGTGTGGCCAGATCGACCTGATGGGCGGTGTTTCCTATACAGTAGAACGGGCGAAAAATATGCTGTTTTCGGACCTTCCTATGGGCGAGGAAAAATATTTTCTCTATGCGGACCTTGCAAATACAGATATTTCGCCGTCTAATCTGCGTTCATTAAATGGTAAGCGCATTGGTCTGTTAGAAGGAAGCATTCATGCCACCCAGTATTATAAATGGGAAGAGGAACACAACCTGCATTTGCAGCATTTCCCTATTAAGGGCTTGGAAGACGCGGAAGAAAAGCTGGCAAGCCGCCAGTTAGACTGTATTGTTTCCGCTGAAACACCGAAACTGATCGAAGACGGTATGTCAGCCATTGCCCAGGTAGGCGGGTCTGATATTTACTTTGTTATTAACAAAAACAGGCCGGATCTGAAGGAAGAACTGGACAATGCCATGCGCAAGCTGGAAAATGACAGGCCCTTTTATGCAGATCAGCTTTACCAGAAATATCTTTCTGCAGTAAGTACAGAGGTCCTTTCAAAAGAAGAAACGGACTGGCTGGATGAACATGGCCCGATCCGCATTGGCTGGCTTCAGAGTGATACAGGCGTCAGCCATGCGGACCCGGAAAGCGGCGCATTATCCGGTGTGATCACAGATTATATTGAAAATGCAGCGGATTGCCTGGAAGGCCGTGATCTGGAGTTTGAGCCGGTGGAGTGCTTTTCCCAGGAGGAACTGGTACAGGCGTTAAAAGACAGAAAGATCGATATGATCTTCCATTTCAGCCAGGCGCCTTTTGCTGCTGAAGATAATGGCTTTGTCTTATCCAATACAGTTCTGGCAGTAAATATGGCAGCAGTTACAGCCAGAGACTATTTTGATGAAAATGAAGAAAACAGGATCGCTGTTGAAAAGGACAACTATTTGCTGAAAAGTTATGTTTTCTACAATTATCCTGACTGGAAGATCACAGAGTATGAGTCTGCAAAAGAGATGGAAAATGCAGTGCGAAAGGGCGATGCAGACTGCTTTATTGCCGAGTCAGGACAGCTGTCAAAGTATATTGAAGATAAGGGATTTCATGTGGTCTACCTGATGCAGCCGGATAATACATCCTTTGCAGTGAACCGGGATGATGTTATTTTACTGTCTGTTCTGAATAAGACCTTAAAGACTATGTCCTCCTCCATGCTCACAGGAGCGCTGTCCATGTATGAGAACAGTATGCAGAAGGTTACTCTCATGGATTTTATCAAGGATAATCTGGTGGCAGTTGGTGCTGTCTTTATGGCTGTGTTCTTTGTGATCCTTTTTGTGGTCCTTGGGTCCTTAAAGAGAACGAAAGAGGCAGCCGGACAGATGCAGGAGTTGAATACAAAGCTGCAGGAAAGCCACAGGGAACTGGAGACTGCTCTGCTTCGGGCGGAAAGTGCCAATTCTGCAAAGACTACCTTCTTAAATAACATGTCCCATGATATCCGGACACCGATGAATGCCATTATCGGCTTTACGGCGCTGGCAGTGTCTCATGTGGATAATAAAGAAAAAGTGAAAGAATATCTTTCCAAGATCTCCACCTCCAGTGAGCATCTGCTGTCCCTGATCAATGATATCCTGGATATGAGCCGTATTGAAAGCGGAAAGGTAAAGATCACGGAAAATCCATTAAATCTGCCGGATCTGCTCCATGATATCCGCACCATTGTGCAGCCTAATATTGCATCCAAACAGCTGGATTTCCTTATTGATACAGTGGATGTACAGGACGAAGATATTATTGCAGATAAATTGAGACTGACACAGGTATTGTTAAATATTTTAAGTAATGGCATCAAGTTTAATAAGATCGGCGGAACCATTAGTTTAAGGATCAGGCAGCTGAAATCTTCACCGAAAGGATATGGAACTTACCAGTTCATCATCCGTGATACGGGAATTGGTATGAAACCGGAGTTCCAGAAGCATATTTTTGAGTCTTTCTCAAGAGAGGAGACCTCCACAGTCGGCGGTATCCAGGGAACCGGCCTTGGTATGGCTATTACCAAGAATATCGTGGATATGATGGGTGGAAATATTACAGTTAAAAGTGAGGAAGGACAGGGAAGCGAATTTATTGTGGATCTGACCTTTAAACTAAGCGGTGAAAAGAAAAGCTTTGAAAAGATCGAACATCTCCAGGGCTTAAAAGTGCTGGTGGCAGATGATGATACGGATACCTGTCTCAGCGTTTCCAGTATGCTTACAGAGATCGGCATGCGTTCTGAATGGACGGTTTCTGGAAAGGAAGCTGTGATCAGGGCAAAACACTCTATGGAGATCGGTGATGAGTTTTATGCTTATATCATTGACTGGCTGATGCCGGATATGAATGGTATTGAGACTGTAAGGCGTATTCGCAGAGTGATCGGTGACAGCAAGCCTATTATCATCCTTACGGCTTACGACTGGTCTGATGTGGAAGAAGAGGCAAAGGAAGCGGGAGTTACGGCGTTCTGCGAAAAACCGCTGTTTATGTCACAGCTGCGGGATCTGCTGGCAAATCCAGGTGCAGATAAGGAAAATGCAGCAGGGCCAAAGGTGGATTACAGCGGCAAGAGGATTCTTTTAGTAGAAGATAATGCGCTGAATATGGAGATCGCCCAGACACTTTTAGAGGATGCGGGATTTGTGATCGATACAGCCAATGATGGTGTAGATGCTGTTAACAAAATGGAACAGGCAGCTCCCGGACAGTATGATCTGATCCTTATGGATATCCAGATGCCGGTGATGAACGGATATGAGGCGACAAAGAAGATACGTGCCATGAAAGACCCGCAGATCGCGTCTATCCCTATTGTTGCAATGACTGCAAATGCCTTTGAAGAGGACCGGGAAAAGTCTTATGAAGCAGGTATGAACGGACATCTGTCAAAGCCTGTAAGTGTAGAGGAATTGATGGATATGCTGGGGAAAGTGTTATAAGGAAAGTGATGTAAAGAAATTGCTGTAAGAAAAGTGATGTAAAGAAAGTATATGAAGAAATAGTATAAGTAAAAGAAGACCAGGTACTGCAGATCAGTGATCAGTACCTGGTCTTTTGTTTTTACTGCTGCTATTACTCAATTGTAGTTCCGGCTTCTCCGGTTAAGCTGTCTTCTGCTTTATCCAGGGAAGTGATGATAGCGGCCTTTTCCTGCCTCTAAGAAGTTGACGGAAGCAGAGATCTTTGGCAGCATGGAAGCAAATTCAAACTGTCCCTGCTCGATATAAGC
>JBNMGK010000524.1:0-1018 GCA_050872205.1 Enterocloster sp. | reverse complement strand
ATCTTAGGCGGCGTGTATACAAAAAACGGAGGGGAGCTGTCCTGGAACGGGGCTCCTTTTCCTGCTGATTTCGGCCCGGTAGAGAGCCGGGAACTGGGCATCAATATCATTTTCCAGGATCATGTGCTGATACCTGCATTTTCCGCACTGGAAAACATCTGGCTTGGACGGCCTTATCCCCGAAAAGGCGGTCTGATCCAGTGGAAGGAAATGGAGAAGGCAGCTCAGAAAAAAGGAGAAGAGCTTGGGATCCATTTAGACCTGAAGAAATCCATTTTCCAGATGACCCCGGCACAGAAGAAATGCGTAGAGATCCTGCGGGCCATGATGAGTGACTGTAAGTTAATGATCTTAGATGAGCCTACTGCTTCTCTTTCTGATAAGGAAGCGAATTTATTATTCTCTATTATAAAGAACCTGAAAGCAAAAGGGACTGCCGTCCTTTATGTGACCCACAGGCTGGAAGAGATCATGGCGCTGACTGACCGGGTAACAGTCCTTAGAAACGGGGAGCTGGTGAGTACCTGCGATACTGCTTCTACCAGCCAGAAGGAGCTGGTGCGGCTAATGAGCGGAAATGAAGAAGTTGATGAGGATGCTACGCAGGCGGCTGAAAGCCAACCGGTTGCTGCAGCAGATAATCCAGAGCAGGGTGATCTGCAAAATGTGCTTAAACCGGAAGCATCAGGCACTTCCACGAAACCAGCGCTTGTCATCTCCCACCTTTCCTCTGCCGACAACATTGTAAAAGATGCCAGCATCACTGTCCACACCGGGCGCATCACCGGAATGTTCGGTCTTTGCGGCAGCGGGCGGACGGAATTTCTGGAATGTATCTACGGCATCCGGCGCATATCCGGCGGAACCATTGAGATCAGCGGGGAAATGGTGAAAAAGCCCACTCCTGTTGATTCTATTAAAAAGGGCATCGCCTTTATCTGCGAAGACAGGCGACGCAAAGCCATGATCCCTTCTTTTACAGTGGAAGAAAATATGAACCTTTCTTCCATTGACCATT
>JBNMGK010000165.1:0-5912 GCA_050872205.1 Enterocloster sp. | reverse complement strand
GTGCCGCCTCATAGCCTTTTGCTGCCAGGTCTCTTGCATCTAAGGCAGACTGCTCCTGGGTAACGGAAATACGCTGGTTGTTTACTACCTGTACCTTTCCGTCATAATCATCTGCCAGCATAATGGCAGTCTGGCAGGAACCGCTTAAACCGCTGGACATGGGAATATATAAAATTTCATCATATTCCTTTAACAGCTTATCCCAGAAGTCTGTTACCTCTCCTGGAGAAGGCTGGGAAGTAGAGATATCTGCTCCTTCTTCCATACGTTTAAAAAATTCCTCATGAGTCAGGTTCACACCTTCATAAAACATTTCCCCATTGATCATAAAAGGCATAGGCAGCACATAAATACCTAATTTTGCTGCCTGCTCCTGTGTAATACCGCTGTTGCTGTCCGTAGCGATGGCTGTTCTCATAACTGTCTCCTTACTGTTTCTCATTTTCTCTTATCATTTCTTATCTTCTTTGAGAGCATTTCCTTCCCGGTAATGTTCTCTGGCTAACTGCATACCAGACTGGTAATGCTCTTCCATCAGCTTTCTTGCTGTTTCGTAATCCTTTTTCTGGAATGCCTGGGTGATCTGTCGATGCTGCCTGATTGCCAGTTCCCGTTCATCCTCTGTTCGAATGGCATAACGTATAAGAAGGGTGCGGATAAAATTATACTGTTTATAGGTTTCTTTCATAAAACGGTTTCCGCAGTGATCAAAGAATACTTTATGATACCGGAAATCCGCCTCGAAATAGTCCATAGATGTTTTGGCTCCTGCCATTTCTTCTTCATGCCTTAAAAGTTTTTCCACCAGTTTTTCCGTATCCGGCTCTGTACTGGAAAGCATCACAGCCTTACTGGCTAAAAATGTAATGAAGTCATTGAGTTCGTTGGCGTAGGAATAATCAAAGGTGATAAGCTGTGCTCCGCTTTTTGATACTTCCTGGGTCAGTCCATCTTTTGACAGTCGGTTAATGGCGTCACGCACGGGTGTGGATGAAACCTGAAACCGCTCCTGAAGTTCCCGATTGGTAAGCTTATCGCCCATTAAAATCCTGCCAGACAGAATATCTTCCTTCAGAATGTTGTAGATCTGTTCACTGAGTGTCTGTTTGATGATTTTTTCGGGCATAGCCCCCGCCTCCTTCTTTTCTTTTTTGTTTTTCTTGTTTTCTTTATTCTGTTGTATTGTTATCGGTGCATCACGCATGAATACACTTATGTTTTCATGATACTACAATTTTTACAAACGGTCAAAATATATTTACAAAAATGCCCCTTGGGCTCTTTATCCGCATTACACCAACAAGTGTATGTACCAGCCATACATTTTTCTGGATCTTACGATATTTTTCATTTTGCATAAATATTTTTAAAATAGCCATTGACTTTTGTGCAAATTAGTGTATTATATGAATTACAAGACACGTGATGCATCACGCATCACACATCAAACATCATCTGCAGAATCAGCCGCCAGCGGTTCCTGCAGATGTATGATCGTGAAAGACATGTCAGAGGGCCCTGACGGTTTGACGCAAATGTGAACCTCAATTTCATACATTACCAAAGGAGGTGTACCTCATCAACCGAATACTCCACATGATCATCAAGCTTGTGGGAGCTATCAACGATCTGTTATGGGGAGATTTAATTATCCTGGAATTCTCAGGGGGAGATATCCAGTTTGGACTTTCACTTCTGGTGCTGATCCTTATTCCAGCAGGTTTATATTTTACCTTTAAAACCAGATTTCTTCCCTTCCGCCTGTTCCCGGAAATGATCCGGGTCACACTGGAAAAAGACGAAGAGAAAAAAGATGAAAACTCTATATCCGGTGTTCAGGCACTGATCGTTGCTACCGCTACCCGCGTAGGTATGGGAAACTTAGCCGGTGTTGTTGCTGCTATCTCATTTGGCGGCGCAGGAGCTGTTTTCTGGATGTGGCTGACCGCACTGATCGGTTCTTCCAGCAGTTTTATTGAATCTACACTGGCACAGATCTACAAGGAAAAAGACCCACTCTACGGCGGTTATCGCGGCGGTCCTGCTTACGTAATGGACCGTATCCGACTGGTGACTAAAATCAAACGGGAAGATGCTTTCGTAAAGAACGTAAAAGAAGAAGCCGAATATGTGGCAGATGATGAACAGACTTATTACACCCGCGGCTGTAAATACGGTCTCTTAGGAACCGCATTCGCACTCTCCGGACTGCTTTGCTGGGCAGGTATCAGCCAGGTAATCGGAAACTCCGTTACCACTTCCTTCCAGAATGCATTTGGTATCCCGCAGGTTGCAACTGCTACCGTTCTGGTAGTTATGTCCGCAGTCATCGTTCTTCGCAAGAACGCAACTGTTAAGGTTTTAGATATGGTAGTTCCTGTTATGGCAGGCGCTTACTTCTTAGTAACTCTGTTCGTTATCTTTAAGAACATTACACTGCTTCCATCTGTTATTGGAAACATTTTCTCTCAGGCATTCGGTATCAGACAGTTTGCCGGCGGCGGACTTGGTGTGATCGTAATGAACGGCGTAAAGCGCGGACTTTTCTCAAATGAAGCAGGAAGCGGTTCTGCTCCATGTGCTGCAGCCGCAGCAGAAGTCAGCCATCCGGTTAAACAGGGCCTTATCCAGGCACTTGGCGTTTTTATCGATACATTAGTGATCTGCAGCTGTTCCGCATTCCTGATGCTCTTAGCTCCGGCTGAAAAGATCGACGGTCTTATGGGAATGGACCTTTTACAGGCAGCTATGAACCATCATCTTGGATATGCAGGCGTTGTATTTATCGCAGTTGTACTTTTCCTGTTCAGCTTTTCCACTTTCCTTGGCATTCTCTATTATGCCCGCTGCAACGTATCTTACGTATTCGGCGATACATGGACAGCTCAGACAGGATACAAAATCTTTTTACTGATCATGCTCTTTATCGGCGGCGTGGCAGCCTATGAATTTGTCTGGGAACTTGGCGACCTTGGCGTAGGCCTTATGACTGTATTTAATATGATCGCAATCGTCCCGCTCTCCGGCCAGGCCATCAATGCCTTAAAGGATTACGAAACCAATTATAAAAAGAAAAAAGCGTAATGTTGCGCTTCAAAAACTATATAACAAAACTATATAATAGGAGGATTTTTTAATGGAGAAGAACATGGATATGATGAAATTTGCGCCGGAGCCTTTCAAGATCAAAATGGTAGAGAACATGGCACGTTTAGACAAAGAAGAGCGTAAACAGGCCATCAAGACTGCTGGCTACAATACATTCTTATTAAAGTCTGAAGAATGCTTTATCGACCTTTTAACTGACTCCGGAACCAATGCAATGAGCGATCATCAGTGGGCTGGCCTTATGTTAGGCGATGAAGCTTACGGCGGATCCCGCAACTTCTATCATCTGGAAGAGACCGTTCGTGAACTGTTCGGCTTTAAATATATCGTTCCTACCCATCAGGGACGCGGCGCAGAGAACATTCTCTCCTCACTGACCATTAAGCCAGGCGACTATGTTCCAGGCAACATGTACTTTACTACCACCCGCTTCCATCAGGAGCGCAACGGTGCTACCTTCCGCGATGTTATCATCGACGAAGCTCATGATCCAAGTGCTATCCTTGATTTCAAGGGCAACATCGACTTAAATAAATTCCAGGCACTGATCGACGAAGTTGGCGCAGAGCACATTCCTTATATCTGCCTTGCTGTTACTGTAAACCTGGCAGGTGGACAGCCTGTTTCCATGGCTAACATCAAAGCTGTTTCCGAACTGGCTCACAAGTACGGAATCAAGGTTATGTACGATGCTACCCGCTGCGTTGAGAACGCATACTTTATCAAGACCCGTGAACCTGGCTACGAGAACAAGACCATCAAAGAGATCGTTCATGAAATGTTCTCCTACGGCGACGGCTGTACAATGTCCGGCAAGAAAGACTGCTTAACCAATATCGGCGGCTTCCTCTGCATGAACGATCATGACCTGTATGTTCGCGCAACTGGAATGGTTGTACAGTTTGAAGGAATGCCTTCTTACGGCGGTATGGCAGGAAGAGATATGGAAGCAATGGCAATCGGTCTTCGTGAATCCATGAATTTCGATTACATCAGCCACCGTGTAAACCAGATCCGTTACCTGGGCGAAAAATTAGACGCAGCAGGTGTTCCAATGGTTAAACCTTACGGCGGACATGCTATCTTCGTAGACGCAAGAGCATTCTTAGATCACTTAGATCAGGAAGAAGACTTCCCGGCTCAGGCACTCTCCGCAGCAATATACGAGTTCTCCGGCGTTCGTACCATGGAGCGCGGTATTATCTCCGCAGGACGTGACCCACATACCCGTGAAAATCACGTTCCGAAGCTGGAAACCGTTCGTCTCACCATTCCGCGCCGTGTTTATACATACGCTCATCTTGATTACGTTGCTGACGCTATCATCGGCCTGTATGAAAGAAGACATGACATCAGCGGTCTGAAATGGGTTTACGAACCAGAAGTTCTCCGCTTCTTCACCGGACGCTTCGAGCCAAAGAACGGCGAACTTATTAAGGGCTTCTGATAAGGATGTACACAATCACCTCTTATTTATAGCAGTTACTCCTAAAAAATCCGGGGGCGGCCCAAATGGGCTGCCTCCGGATTTTTGATACAATGCATTTATAATTCCCGCCACATTTAGTGGGCCGTTTCATGGACCCATACATTGTATATACAACAAACGCGCCCTAAAGGCGCTTCTGCTTATTTTTATTTATTACTTTCTAACGATCAGTGACTTACCAGTCATCTCTTTTGGCTGCTCCATACCCATTAATTCGATCAGGGTCGGTGCGATATCGCACAGTGCGCCGCCTTCACGAAGCTTCATATCTGCGTCTGCATTTACCAGGATAAATGGAACTGGGTTGGTAGTATGAGCGGTGTATGGTTCGCCTGTCTCATAATCTACTAACTGCTCTGCGTTTCCGTGGTCAGCACAGATGAACATAACACCATTTGCTTCCTTTAATGCCTCTACAGCACGGCCTACACACTCATCTACTACTTCGATTGCCTTGATCGCAGCTGCTTCTACGCCGGTATGTCCAACCATATCCGGGTTAGCAAAGTTAATGATGATCACATCATATTTGCCGGACTTGATTGCTTCAGTCAGCTTATCGCATACGCCGTAAGCGCTCATTTCCGGCTTTAAGTCGTAGGTAGCAACTTCCTTTGGAGAAGGAACCAGGATGCGGTCTTCTCCTTCGTTTGGCTCTTCTACGCCGCCGTTAAAGAAGAAGGTAACGTGAGCATATTTTTCTGTCTCAGCAATTCTTACCTGCTTCTTGCCATTTGCTGCCAGGAACTCGCCAAAGGTATTGGTAATGGATTCCTTCTTAAATGCAACCAGCTTGTTGGTAATAGTCTCATCGTAATCGGTGAAGCATACATATACCAGGTCTAACTTCTTTTCTCTTGCAAAGCCGTCAAAATTGTCATCGCAGAATGCATGGGTGATCTCTCTTGCGCGGTCTGGGCGGAAGTTAAAGAAGATAACGGAATCGCCGTCATTAATAGTTGCCAGTGCCTTTCCATTTTCAGTTACATTAAATGGTACAACGAATTCATCGGACTTGCCAGCGTCATAGGAAGCCTGGATGCCTTCTGTAGCGCTTGCTGCTGTATTTCCTTCGCCCTTTGTAAGAGCCTTGTAAGCTAACTCTACACGGTCCCATCTCTTATCACGGTCCATTGCATAGTAACGTCCCATAACAGATGCTACTTTACCAGTGCCAAGTTCTGCCATCTTTGATTCCAGCTCAGTAACAAATTCCTTGCCGGATTCTGGCGGTGTGTCACGGCCGTCTAAGAAGCAGTGTACATATACTTTCTCCAGACCATTTCTCTTTGCCAGCTCTAACAGACCATAAATG
>JBNMGK010000216.1:0-5002 GCA_050872205.1 Enterocloster sp. | reverse complement strand
GTTTTATATATGATTCTTGGCTGGATCATGGGTGGAAAAAGTGCGGATGAAAAGGAATTTCAGATATTAAATCTATCTGGGTACAGTATTGGAGGCTTTACACTGCCATTTACCAGCAGCTTTTTTGGCCCTACCGGCGTAGTTGTTACCAGCCTTTTTGATACAGGAAATGCCATAATCAGCCTTGGTGGTTCTTATAGTATTGCGTCCATGGTGAAGAATAAAGAAAAGCGTTTTTCTTTGATCCCTTTGTGTAAGACACTGCTTAAGTCAGTTCCCTTTGACGTGTACCTGATCATGTATATTTTGTATCTGCTGCATCTGTCACTGCCGGAACCTGTCCTTAATATTGTAGCGCTTATGGGAAATGCCAATGCTTTCTTAGCAATGCTTATGTTAGGTGTCGGCTTTAAAGTATCCGGAGACCGGGCTCTTCTTGGAAAGATCGTAAAAATGCTGTCTGTACGATATGCTGTGGCAGCTGTGATAGCGGCAGTAACCTTTTTCCTTCTGCCGCTTTCCCTGGAATACAGACAGGCACTGGCAGTGCTGGTATTCAGCCCTATTGCAGCGGCAGCTCCAGCGTTTACAGCTGACTTAAAAGGGGATATTGCACTGGCAAGTGCTGTTAATTCTATTTCTATTATCATCAGCATGGCTCTTATTACCTGTGTGCTTATTGCAGTCCTGTAGAAAAATGTTCCATAGAGTCTGTATACAAACTAAACAGCTTGTATGCAAAATCTGCTTTGAAATTGGGAGAGTTTGTGTTACTATTAAATGCATGAATACAAGCCTTGTTTGGGGCAGGTTATTATGGAGGATACGGAAAATGGAAGCGATCCTGATGAAAGCTGCTTCTTTTATAGCAGTCATTATTATCGGCTTTCTGCTGCGCAGAGCGAACTTTTTTAAACAGGAAGATTTTTATGTATTGTCAAAGATCGTGCTGAATATCACACTTCCCGCATCGATCATTGCCAATTTCTCCCAGGCAGAGGTCAAACCGGCTATGCTGATCTTGTGCGCAGCAGGCTTTGGCGGCGGTTTGATCTATATGATACTTGGCTGGCTGTTTGGTGGAAAAGAGGGGGAAGATAGAAGCTTTCATGTACTTAACATGTCCGGTTACAACATTGGAAATTTTACCATGCCATTTACCAGTAGCTTTTTTGGACCTACTGGTGCAGTTATCACCAGTCTTTTTGATACAGGAAATGCGATCATCTGTATGGGTGGTGCTTACAGTGTGGCGAAGATGGCAAGAGATAAAAACGCGAAGATCACCATTATGCCTATTTTAAAAACGCTTGTAAAATCTGTTCCATTTGATGTATATATTGGTATGCTGGTACTTTCACTGATTCATATTTCACTGCCGAAACCGGTGATCAGCACTGCCCAGCTGATTGGAAATGCCAATGCTTTTATGGCAATGCTTATGTTAGGTGTGGGATTTAAACTGTCTGGTGACAGGGAACAGATTGGAAAGATCGTAAAGATCCTTTTACTCCGTTACGGTGTGGCTGTCATCGCTGCCTGTGTATTTTTCTTCGTTCTGCCACTGCCTCTGGAGTATCGTCAGACACTGGCTGTTTTGGTGTTCAGCCCGATTGCATCAGCAGCTCCGGCTTTTACCGGTGAAATGAGAGGAGACGTAGGTCTGTCAAGTGCAGTGAATTCTATTTCTATTTTGATTAGTATGGTACTGATTGTAATGGTGCTGATTGCTGTTATGTAAAATTTTTAAATTTAACAGGCCGATTTTCTAAAAAAAGACCTGAAAAAAGAATAGTACGGGAGAATATGGTTATAATAGAAATATCACCAAAGAGAAAATATTAATACTTATCCTCCCCTTTTTTAGCTCCTGTGCGAAGATGCATGGGAGCTTATTTTAATATGTACTTTTATGTAATAAAGTGGTACAATGTAAATGAATTGAAAACGAAAGAGAGAGGCGGGATCCGAAAATATAGGTTCCTGCTTTTATTTTACAGGTTATTTAATATGAGTATGAGAAAAAGAAAAGACCTTAAATTTGAAAAGTATGCATTTTGGCTTCTGATCGCGTCCCCACTGCATACATTCCTTGTATATGGGGCAATGGGAATCTTTTTCCTGGAAACCGGATTTTCTTACAGGTCTGCTTTGGTGTTCAAATGGAGCTACCTGCAGATGCCAATATTCTGCTTTGTATGTGTGGTGCTGTTAGATATGGTATATCACTGCAAACATGTAGAAAGCTGCAAAGAAGCTGTAAACCAGACGGAAGCGGATGCAGGCTGGTTTTTATTCCTGGATGTGGACTGGTTTAAGAGGATCAATGATACGTTGGGACACAGTGCCGGGGATGAAACACTGCGCCGTGTGGCAGGAATTTTGAAACATACTTTTGAAGGCTTTGGCGAGACCGGACGCATGGTGGAGATGAGTTTGCCGTGATTATTGACAAGGAAATGTCAAGGTAAGCTGACAGAGTAAGAGTTATATTATAGAACGAATATATATGGCGAATTTATATAGAGAATGAGGAAATGAACTTATGAAATACTATCTGGCTCCTATGGAGGGAATCACCGGTTATATCTACAGACAGGCATATGATGCCTGCTTCCAACCTATGGACCGTTATTTTACTCCTTTTCTGGCGCCGAAGCATAACAGCGGCTTCAGCAGTAAGGAACGAAATGATATTTTGCCGGAACATAACCAGGGGATGCATGTGATCCCCCAGATTCTTACATCAAATGCAGAGGATTTCCTGGATACAGCCATAAAATTAAAGGAATATGGTTATAAAGAGGTGAATTTAAACCTGGGCTGTCCTTCCGGCACAGTGGCAGCCAAAGGGAAAGGCGCAGGCTTCTTGCGGGAGCCGGAGAAACTGGCTGCTTTTTTAGAGGAAGTCAGCGAAGGAATGGATAAGGAAGGCATGGCATTTTCCATTAAGACCCGTGTGGGAGTGGAAAGTGAAGAGGAATTTGACACGTTATTAGAAATCTATAACCGATGCCCTTTAACAGAGCTGATCATCCATCCAAGGATCTTAAAGGATTTTTATAAATACAGTCCAAGAATGGAAAGCTTTCAGAAAGGCTTTCATGAGAGCGCTTCCACCGTATGTTATAACGGAGATATTTTCAGGAAAAAGGATATGGACCGTCTGACAGAGGCTTATCCGGACCTGGACCGGGTGATGTTTGGGCGGGGCGTTTTGATGAACCCATTTCTCATTGAAGAGATCGCAGGAGATACAGGGGCTCACAGAAATAAGGCAGAACGGCTGGAGGAGTTCCACAACAGGATCTGCGATGGTTACAGACAGGTGATGAGCGGGGACCGGCCAGTCTTATTTAAAATGAAAGAATTGTGGGGATTTATGATCCATTCTTATCCGGAAGAGGAAAAGATGATGAAAAAGATCCGGAAGGCCCAGCGTCTGGGAGAATATGAGGCAGCTGTGAAAGAACTGTTCCGTCACTTGAAGGCTATGGAACAGGAAAAATGCTTATAAAATGGAGGGAGCCGACAGAAAAGGGGGGAATCTGTCGGCTTAGGTATGAAAAAGTGTCTTCCTGTATGGTAAAAGGTCTCATCAACCTTACAAGTAATACTATACAGGTAAATTGTGGACAAAGTTTGAGCAGACGCTAAAGAAAAAATAAAATTCCTGAAGGGAAAATAAAGAAATTATGAAAGACTAACTACAAAAGTCTGAAAGCATAGAAAGATTCTGGGAGAACATTAAAAATAACAGGAGGATACAGATCATGTATGACAATCTGACACAAAGTGATATTAAAAAAATGCAGGAGGAGATTGAATACAGGAAGCTGGTAGTGCGAAAAGAGGCACTGGAAGCAGTAAAAGAAGCCAGAGCCCAGGGAGACCTCAGCGAAAATTTTGAATATAAAGCAGCAAAGCAGGATAAGAACAGAAATGAAAGCCGTATCCGCTATCTGGAGAAGATGATCAAAACAGCAAGGATCGTTTCTGATGAGTCGAAATCTGATGAGATCGGACTGGGAGACCGGGTGGAGCTGTATATTCCAGAGGATGATGAAACGGAAAGCTACAAGCTGGTGACTACGGTTCGGGGAAATTCCATGAAGGGATTGATCAGTATTGATTCTCCACTGGGAAAAGCCATTAAGGGCCATAAAGTGGGAGATAAGGTTTATATTAAAGTAAATGATAAATATGGTTATGAAGCGGAAATCCGCATGATCGACAAGAGCGCAGAAGAGGAAGAAGATCAGCTTCGCAGCTTTTAACGCGAAAAGGCTGCCTGGGTGAAAGGCAGGAGGGACAATGGAACAGGAGAAGCAGACGGGGATATTACAGGGAACATGGGAACATGAAAAGCAGGGCACGCTGGCTGTACGCATGATGGGGACCATATCAGCAGAATACAACGGGGAATTTCTTCCAGTAGGAACGGCCCTTACAGGAAAACTTTTACAGTTATTTCTGATCCTTTTGTATGCAGGAAAAAAGGGGATCGGCCGGGAGGAACTGTTGGATATCCTTTATGGAAATGGTGAATATTCAAACCCTTCCGGAAGCCTGCGGGCGGCTGTTTTCAGGCTGCGCCGGTTACTAAAGGATTTTCTGCCACCTTATGAATATATCCTTACAGAAGGCGGGATCTATCGGTGGGATAAGGGACCGGTAAAGGTGATGATCGATGCCAGGGAGTTTGAAAAAGCGGCAAATTCTGCCTTAAGCACAGGCGGAAAAGAGAAACTGTGTGAAGCATGTGAATTGTATTATGGGGAATTTCTTACCCAGATGGCAGGTGAAAAATGGGTTTCTGTGATCGGGGTAAAATACTAGGAACTGTATTTTCAGTGCCTTCGGGCAGCGGACCAGCTTTTGAAAAAGGACCGGGAATATGACCGGCTGTTAGATTTAAGTACAGCAGCCTGCCGTTTGTATCCTTATGAAGAATGCCAGATGATGAAGCTGGACTGTCTCATTGCCTTAAAGCGGTATCAGG
>JBNMGK010000096.1:0-8584 GCA_050872205.1 Enterocloster sp. | reverse complement strand
GGGTTCATGACTAACTGCATTGCACAGTTATCAACTAACATGTGACTTACTTCTACTTCCGGATAATCCTTTGTAACTTCATTTACAACCTTACGCCATAAACGGGAAGTGTCTAACACATTTGCCTTATCAACACTTACCAGCTTTTTGCGGCGCTTCATAGCGATCTCAAAATCTTTGATAGCAATACGGCGGATCTCATGCTCACTGTATGGCATAGAGTCTACTGCGTACAGTTCTCCATCCTTTTCCTCGGTGCTTCTTGCTCCGAAATAAACACCACCGGTCAGCTCACGCATAATGACCATATCAAAGCCATTTCCAATGATCTCTTTCTTTAAGGGGCATGCATCTGCCAGCTGCTCAAAAAGATAAGCCGGGCGGATGTTTGCAAACAGATTTAAGCCTTTGCGGATCTTTAAAAGTCCGGCTTCCGGTCTTAAATTTGGCGCAACATCGTACCATCTGGAGTTGCCTACGTCACCGCCTACAGCACCTAACAGTACTGCGTCTGAATTTCTGGCTGTTTCTAAAGCCTCATCTGTCAGCGGAACACCGTATGCATCAATGGAGCAGCCGCCCATTAAAATGTCTGTATAATTGAACTTATGTCCGTAAACTTCTCCTACTTTATCTAATACCTTTTTGGCCTCTCTTACGATCTCCGGACCAATACCATCTCCTGGAATTGCAACAATATTATAATTCATAATTATTATCCCCTCTGTTTATTATTCCTCTCGGTTATATCTTTTGTAATAACTGTGATTTCTATCAATCATATCTCATTTATGGCTTCATTTCAACTATTCCCGCCCATTTTCCCTATTACAAAATATACATGTTTGGAATTGCCGGTATAACTACAAATCATATTTAAACTGTTTTTCTACTGGATCTCACGGATCAGGCAGTACTGTTTTAAGTCAAAATGCTTCTGGACAATGCCAAAAAGTTTAAAACCAAAATGCTCATACATAGGCACATTATCCGGGTTGTGAGTTTCCAGGGAAACCATAAGATGATGCTCCTGGGCATAGCGGATCACCTCTTCCATAAGAATGGCCGCCAGACCATGATGCTGCATGTCCGGATCCACTGCCAGGTAGATCACATGAAGCCGTTCTTCCTGATGGAGCTGATCTGTCCAGCGGGAATTTAAGTAATCGCGGCCTCTCATAAAATTCCACAAAGTTTTAAGGCTCGGGTCCTCTTTGATCAGATATTCATCTGTTTTCAAGCTGGCCCAGGCTTCTGTCAGGTAAAAGGTAAGGGGATTATAAGGCTCTGATTCATCAGATACCACTAACAGGGAATTCATTTCCTCGCTGTCAGAATAGATCTCACAGGTTTCAATAAATTCCGTAAGATCACACTTAAAAAGCTCTGGCAGCAGCCGCTCTCTGGTCTCTTTTTCCGGAATCAGCTTGCAGTAAAGCGGATCATGGGCAAAGCATTTTACCAGCAGCTTTTCCAGTTTTGGCAGGTCTTCTTTCTTTACTCTGTATAACGTCTGACTTTCCATACTATATGTCTATTCTCCTTACTGTTTTTGAACGCAGCCTTCCATGGCAGCTAAAAGCTTCTCCACAGAAGATGCCATATAATCAATATCATCCCGGTAGCACTGCTCCTGGGCATTTGCCGCCTGAAGCAGGATCCTGTACTCTTCTTCCAGGTCTGGCCTTTCTCCTGCTTTCTGCAGTTTATTTTTTTCCTTTAAGCTTACTACCAGATCATACAGATTTTCGTGGTGGATAATGCGGCCATAACCCCATTTTAACCGGTCTGCCGGCTGGTTTAATACATACTCTGTAAAATAGCGGAACACTTCCCGGTCAAACAGGAAAGCATACCGGTTATTGTCGATCTCATAAACGGCTTCCAGGGCACCTTCCGGGTCATCCTCTTTTAAGCAGGCAAGAGCTTTGTAAATGGCCTTCAGATTCTCACCTACTCCCTGCTGCGGGAACAGTACATCATCATGCCAGTTTAAGCGTACAAAATAGTCCTGTTCCTTACGGAAAATATAAAGAAGAGAACGGTTTAAGGCTGCATACTGGGCTGCCATAGCCTTTGCTTTTTCACATTTTCCTGCTTCCAGAAGATTTTTGTAAGCTTCATTGATATTCTGGATCTGGTCATATAGCTGATGTCCCAGCTCTTTTGCTTTCTTCAGGCGTTCTAAAAGGTTCGTTTCATTTGCCTGTGTTTTTTCGCACAGTGCTTTTTCTACACTGTCTTCCACTGCTGCAAACAGCCGTTCAAAATCCATAGGCACTACTGCTGTATGGTCAAATGCCAGCACCAGTTTTCCATAAAGATTATGGTGGAAGCGGTAAACCGGCTCATCATAGAAGTCTTCATTATCAAACTGGGAATGATAATGGGTCTCCATAAATTCCCCATCGCTGAACTCATTTACAGAGGAAGGGATGCTTGCAATGGCAATGGAAAAATCATCGGACCAGGTATGGATGGGGAAGTGGACTTCCAGGCCTTCCGGGTATGCTTCCCTGGACGGCTGGATATGTTCCGTTGCCTTCTTCATAAAGGATGCATATTCATAGGTGCAGCGGACTGCATCCTTCTTTCCATGGGCATGGGCAGGAAGTTCAAAGTTAAAGTCTGCGATCACCTTTCCCTGCCACTCTGGATGGGCAGTAAATACCTGCTCGTAGGCACCTGTAGACCAGTCATATTTAGAGTCTACCACGCCCCACTCTTCTGCCGCCATAGCGCAGAATACCAGTGTCTTCCTTGGCTTATAGCCCATATCAATAAAGGTTCTTGCAATTCCAAGCATCATGGCAACAGCTGCGTTGTCATCCTGGAAACCGGTAAAATAAGAGTCATAGTGGGCAGACAGCATGATCATCTGCTCTGGCTCTTCTCCTGGGATCATACCGGTAATGTTATAAGACTCACGATCACGGATCACCGTAGACTGGGCATCAAATAATACCTGGATTTCTTTAAAATCCCCTGTATAATTTCCAGTTTTTTCCATATTTCCCATATCTTCTTTTAAAACAGCTGCATCTGCCTGGGAAATAGAGAAAGCTGCCGCTTCTTTGGGGCCTGCAATATCCTGGGCATTTAAGGAAGTATCATGGATCTCCCCATAGCCCTGGTCCTGAACAGCGATCAGCGCAGCAGCTCCCTTTAAATGAGCCTGATAAACAGGGAAATTGATCCACCATTCTTCTCTCTGGTTGATATCGATCAGTACCAGCTTGCCTTTTACATCTATATTTTCATAATTTTCCGCTGTACCCCGTCCTAAATAGACCATGGAAAATTCCTGAAATCCCTCTGTATGGAAATCGGTCTGGTAAGCACCTAACTGAAATTCATATTCTTTTCCTTCTTTATCCCGGTAACGAAGGACCGCATGATGAAAGTCCCAGCTGTCTACCCTGATCTTATCCTTTTGTACATTCTGAAGGCCCATTTCCTGCATTTCTTTTAAAAGCAGTTCTCCTGTCTCCCACTCTGCTTTGGAGCCAGCTGTGCGATACCCCAGCACCGGATTTGTCTTTGGTCCTTCCATTCTTTTGGCAAGATCATAAGATTTTTTTACATCAACAGCCTGTTCAAAGGCTTCTTCCCATTCCCTTAAACTGTTCATTTTTCTGTCCTCTTTCTTCTATGTACTCTTCGAATCTCTGTATGAGAACACATCTATCTCAAATGCTGCATCTATAATAACACAAAATAAGCCGCTGCAAAATGTCTTTTTACACTTTGCAGCGGCTTGCCTTTACAGTAGAGTTAGCTACACAACACATCTGCCTTACTGGGCGATCCAGGCTCCGTCTTCACCTACCAGATAATTATCCGGGGTCATACAGTTAGTAAGCATGTCACCATTTTCAGAGCAGTAATAGCTCTTTCCATTCCAGTCGATCCAGCCAGTCTTCATATAACCGCTTTCATCAAAGAAATACCATTTTCCGCCTAATTCTTCCCACTGATTTGCAGGATAAGTGCCGTCTGCTCTGCGATACCACCATCTTTCATCTGCTTCCTGTTTCCATTCACCAACTGTATCAGAAGCGGTATTTACATTGGAAGCATTGGGATCAGCCCTGAACTGCGCTACTTTTTCTCCACTGATGTAAACACTGTTTGATTCTGCCCATTCACCTTTTACAGAGGTATCATATTTATTGACTGCACGTACCTTTACCATATAGGTTTCATTTGGTTTCATCATCCGCTCTCTGCAGTTAGCTGAATTGGTATCTGTGGTAAGAGCCGTTCCTACGATCTTTCCCTCTCTGTATACACGAACTTCATAGCTTCCTGCTGTACTGATAGCTGGCCAGGTGGCAATACCATTATCAGATAAGGTAACGCCTTCCATGGATTTTAAACTGTTCTGTAAGGACGGCAAGGTCACATCCAGAAGAAGTGTACCGCTGGAATTCTCTCTGGTAGCCTTTTTGAAAGTCGCTCCACCTTTTAATGTGATCTTATCCTTTGTCAGTGCAGTAAAGTAATAATCATCATCTGCTGTCAAAGTGATCCGAATTTCCGGAGTCATATCTTCTGTCCAGGAAAATCCTTCATTTAATACATCATAATCATCTACACTGAAACGGCTGCTGTTGGTGGAGATATCAATACTCTCTGATCCAAATTCTGTCCCAGGTTCAATATCTGCCTTGACGGTCAAAGTCACAGATGTGATCTTCTTTCTGGTAGCTGCATAGCCCGGAAACGCGCACATTGCTGCAATAATACCTGCCAGAGCAGCTGCTATCAGTCTTTTTTTGCTGTATGCCATATCCTTCTTCCTCCTTTTTCTTACAAATGTTCTCTCAGAGTCTTTCTGTGCCTGATTTTGTGAGAAGATTTTTTGTCAGTTGTGCCCAAATTTCTGAGGCGTACGTGGTACGTACGTTGATGAAATCCGGGTGCGACTGACGAAAAATCGGCCGCAAAGGCAGGTGCATGGAAGACTCCGAGAGGACATATAAACCATTTATCTTTCTTAAGCGTATCGTTTTTACCATATACTGTCAATAAAGATTTCCTTACAATTTCCCTGTGGATCCAATCTGCAGGTATTAAAAAAGCTCCATCTAATGATGAAGCTTTTTTGTATAAATTTTTACTTTGCATAGTCCGTTACTCTGGATTCACGGATCACATTGACTTTGATCTGTCCCGGATATTCCAGTTCGTCTTCAATACGCTTGGAAATATCTCTTGCCAGCAATACCATATCGTCATCACTGACCTGATCAGGAATAACCATAATACGAACTTCCCGTCCTGCCTGAATAGCAAAAGACTTATCTACACCCTTGAAGGAATTTGTAATGTCTTCAAGCTGCTTTAATCTGTTTGTGTATGTTTCCAGTGTTTCTCTTCTTGCACCAGGTCTTGCAGCAGAGATAGTATCTGCAGCCTGAACGATGCAGGAAATAAGGTTGGTCGGTTCTGTATCTCCATGATGAGATTCTACTGCATTGATAACAACTGCGGATTCTTTGTACTTTCTGCAAAGATCTGCGCCCAGCTGTACATGAGTACCTTCCATATCATGGTCAACGGATTTACCAATATCGTGAAGTAAGCCGGCACGTTTTGCCAGACGTACATCCACACCCAGCTCAGAAGCCAAAAGCCCTGATAACTGCGCTACTTCGATAGAATGCTTTAATGCATTCTGGCCGTAACTTGTTCTGAACTTCATTCTTCCTAACAGTTTTACCAGTTCTGGATGAATGCCATGGATACCAACTTCGAGACATGCGGCTTCGCCTTCTTCTCTCATGTTGTTTTCCACTTCTTTCTGCGCTTTCTCCACCATCTCTTCGATTCTGGCCGGATGAATACGGCCGTCCACGATCAGACGTTCCAGCGCAATTCTTGCTACTTCCCTGCGGATCGGATCAAATCCGGATAAAACAACCGCTTCTGGAGTATCATCAATGATCAGTTCCACACCTGTTAAGGTCTCAAGAGTCCGGATATTACGTCCCTCACGACCGATGATGCGTCCCTTCATCTCATCATTTGGAAGCTGAACTACAGATACGGTAGTTTCTGCCACATGATCTGCTGCACACCGCTGAATAGCAGTGACAACTAAATCTCTGGCCTTCTTATCAGCTTCTTCTTTTGCTTTGTTTTCAAGTTCCTTGATCAGCTTTGCTGTATCATGCTTTACGTCTTCTTCAACAGATTTTAAAAGATATTCTTTTGCCTGTTCGGAGGTAAGACCGGAAATCCGTTCCAGTTCCTGTATTCCCTGTTCATACTGGGCTTCCACTTCTGCGGTACGTTCACCGAGAATGTTTTCCCTTCTGACCAGATCAGCCTCCTTCTTTTCAAGGGCATCTGCCTTTTTTTCAACGTTTTCTTCTTTGCTTAATACACGCTTCTCGTAACGCTGAAGTTCTGCTCTTCTTTCCTTGGTTTCTTTTTCCAACTCATTTTTTGTCTTTAAAGATTCTTCCTTGGCTTCCAGGAGAGCTTCTCGCTTCTTTGTTTCTGCAGTCTTTAATGCTTCATCTATTATTTCTCTGGCTTTTTCTTCTGCACTTCCCACTTTGCTGTCGTACTGCTTACGCTCATAAGAACGACCGGCAGAATGTGCAAAATAACCAACAATAATAGCCGCGATTACCGCGCCGATTATAGCAGGAATTATGATCTGCAACACAGGAGCACCTCCTTATATTTAGTTTTCATTGTACGAAATACAACATATTAATTTTATACTTTTTTCAGAATTGTGTCAAGTATATTCCTCTTATTTCCCCGTTGTACCGACAACATAAACAAAAGGAAAAGCTGCTCATCTTTAATCATAGGTGCTTTCTCTCAAAACCCTCTGTATCACATCAAATGAGAACCCTTTTCTGCCTAAAAAAGCTGCCAGTTTCTGCTTTTCTTTCCATTCCTCAGGGATCTGGCCTCCTGTTTTCTTTTTTAATAAAGCTCTGGCTGTTTCTTCTTCATCAATGGGATTTTCTTCCAGCATCCGGCTGATCTTCGCCTTATCTACGCCCTTTTGCTGCAGTTCATAAGCAATCTGTCTCGGACTTTTCCTTCCTTTATTTACATGGATATAGTTTTCCGTATAGGCACTGTCATCCACGAAATGATACTCCGAAAGAAAGGACATGACCGTTCTGGTCACATCGTCTGGATAACCGTCATTTTGCAGCTTTTTAATCATTTCAGCCTGAGTCCGCCCCTGAGACTGGAGAAGATACAACGCCCGGTCTCTGGCCCGCTTTAAAAGGATCTCTTCTTTGATCTTTTCATAAGTCTGCTCCGAAAGGTCACTTCCCTCTTCTATATGAAAGCGGGCTGCTTCGCTTTTATATAAAACAAATGCAAAGTCTTCACCTAAGAAGACTTTGCACTTTCTCTTATCTACAGGGACGACCGCTGTAACGATCATTCTTCTTCAGCCTCGGAAGCTGTCAGTTCTTCTCCTGCGTTTTCAGCCAGAATGGAACCAGTCTCTTCTTCCTCTTTCAAAGCGGCCTCTCTTGCCTGGGCCTCTGCTTCTTCCGCTCCTGGCAGATTATACTTTACACGTACCTGGGCTTCGATCTCAGCGCAGATGGCCGGATGCTCTAACAGATACTGCTTTGCATTTTCACGGCCCTGACCGATCTTAGAACCGCCGTATGCAAACCACGCACCGCTCTTTTCTACGATATTTTCCTTTACAGCAAGATCTAAGATATCGCCTGCCTTGGAAATACCTTTACCGAACATAATATCAAATTCTGCCTCTTTAAATGGAGGAGCAATTTTATTCTTAACTACTTTTACACGGACACGGTTTCCGACTACTTCACCGCCCTGCTTTAAAGTCTCGATTCTGCGCACATCCATACGGACAGAAGAATAGAACTTAAGCGCACGTCCACCAGTAGTAACCTCCGGGTTTCCGAACATAACGCCTACTTTTTCACGCAGCTGGTTGATAAAGATAACAATACAGTTGGACTTGCTGATGATAGCAGTCAGTTTTCTCAATGCCTGGGACATCAGACGTGCCTGAAGACCTACATGTGAATCACCCATCTCTCCATCAATTTCAGCCTTTGGTACCAGAGCTGCTACAGAGTCCACGATCACGATATCTACAGCACCAGAACGGACCATAGTCTCTGTAATCTCCAGAGCCTGCTCACCGTTATCCGGCTGGGAAATATACAGGTCATCAATATCTACACCGATATTCTTTGCATATACAGGATCTAAGGCATGTTCTGCATCGATAAAGCCTGCAATACCGCCTCTTTTCTGCACCTCAGCTACCATATGAAGAGCAACGGTTGTCTTACCAGAAGATTCCGGTCCGTATACTTCAATAATTCTTCCCTTTGGAACGCCACCCAGTCCCAAAGCAATATCAAGGCTGATGGAACCAGTAGGAACAGTTTCAATATTCATATTTACACCGGACTCACCTAATTTCATAACGGAGCCCTTACCGTATGCTTTCTCGATCTGAGTCAAAGCTGCATCTAATGCTTTTAACTTCTCCTCTTTATTCATATCTCTATTCACGCTCATCTTTTCTTCTTTGCCCATGTTCTCCTCC
>JBNMGK010000435.1:0-2149 GCA_050872205.1 Enterocloster sp. | reverse complement strand
TGTGAGAAGAGAAGTGACCCACGGGGATTCACGGTTTGATCTGGCTTTTGAGTTGAAGGATGAAGTGACTGGTAAAACAGTTCCTGCTTTTATGGAAGTGAAGGGCGTAACACTGGAGAAAGAGGGGAATGTATTTTTCCCAGATGCGCCTACAGTACGGGGCGTGAAGCATTTAAATGGGCTGGTACAGGCAAAAAAGGACGGTTTTGAGACTTTCCTGCTCCTTGTGATCCAGATGAAGGGGATCCGGAAATTTTATCCCAACGATGAGACTCATAAGGCTTTCGGGGATGCCCTGCGGGCGGCGGCTGCAGCCGGGGTACATATTCTGGCGTATGACTGTAATGTGACGGAAAATTCTATGAATATTGATGAGAAGGTAACAGTTGGGCTATCTTACGATGATGAGGCGAAGACACATTGTGAATTGCAATCCAACATCATATAACCGGCCATAGCCTGCATATATTTAAAAAAGCGGGAATGTTGGACGTGAAATTGTGGTAGAACCTTTATCCGGCCTGGGCGAAGGGGAAATGGCTGAAGTGATATGGATCATTTCAGATGCAGATGTAAGAGAAATGTTAGGACGAAGCGGCTTTCTGTATGGAGAAGTCCTGACCTGTCTGTTAAAAAATTCAGCCCGGCAGCTGTGTGTATACAAAATACGCAGACGAGTGGTGGCTATACGGGAGGAATATACAAAAGAGATACTGGTACACCGGATATAATATCCACCTGCCAGTATCTCTTTTTTAATTACAAGATGTTAGGATCAAAAAGTGTTTTCACCCTTTGATACCAAATTACTCCGCCTGATCATTGGTCAGTTTGAATCTGTCTAATACATAGAATACAAGGCTCATTGCCATGCCTACTACGCAGGCAAGTACCATTCCGGTAAGCTCAATGTTGCCAATACGCAGTGCTGCGCCGGAAAGACCGGTTACGAAGATAACACTGGTAAGCATCTGGTTACGGTTTTTGGAGTAGTCGACTTTGGAGTCTACAAGGATGCGCAGGCCGGAGGTTCCGATCATGCCGTAAAGTAAAAATGAGATACCGCCGATAACCGGGCCTGGGATAGTGCTGATGAGGGCAGACAGTTTTCCTACGAAGGAGCATATGATAGAAAGAATGGCTGCGCCTGCAATAACACGGACACTGTATACACCGGTTACTGCCATTACACCGATATTCTCGCCATAGGTAGTGGTAGGTACGGAACCGATCATACCGGAAAGCATGGTGGAGAAGTTATCTGCAAATAAGGATCTGTGAAGTCCCGGATCTTTTAACAGATCTCTTCCTACGATCTTACTTGTAACTACCTGGTGTCCGATATGCTCGGAAATAATAACTAAGATAACAGGAAGAATGATCATAATAGCCTGGGCATCAAATTTCGGTGAGGAAAAATGAGGCATGGCAATGATCTTGGCTGCTGCTACTTCCTCAAAATCTACGATTCCGCAGATAATGGCTGCTGCATAACCAGCCAGAACTGCGATCAGGATGGGAATAACTGCCAGGAGTTTACGGAACAGGATAGAACCGAATACAGCCACGCCTAAGGTCACCAGGAATACAATGATCTTTCTTGGATCAATGTTCTCATCCAGTAAACCTGCGTTGGAAGCTGCATTGGCAGACAGTTCCAGACCGATCAGTGCTACTACCGGGCCCATAGCTGCCGGAGGAAGCACGATGTTGATCCAGTCTGTGCCAAATTTATAGATGATCAGTGCCAAAATACAGCCACAGAAACCAACTGCCACGAAACCGCCTAAAGCGTATTCATATCCAAAATTCTGGATAACAATAGATGCCGGTGCCAGGAAGGCAAAGCTGGAACCTAAGTAGGCCGGTGCTTTTCCCTTTGTGATGGCAATAAATAAAAGGGTTCCGATACCATTCATAAACAGTACAATGGCCGGGCTGATGCCGAAAAGGAAAGGCACCAGAACGGATGCGCCGAACATGGCAAACATGTGCTGGATACTTAAGGGTATCAGCAGTTTTACAGGAACTTTTTCTTCTACCTGAATAATTCTCTTTTCCATTACTTTCTCCTTTGATGTGTTATTTGTTTCCGGAAAAATCCCGGAAATACATTGTGTTATCTTCTTCTGGGATGTACTCTTTTTCC
>JBNMGK010000023.1:0-17564 GCA_050872205.1 Enterocloster sp. | reverse complement strand
GATCAATAAAAACCGCAACGCCCATGTGATCACTCTGGAAGATCCTATTGAGTATCTTCACAGGCACAAAAAGAGCGTTGTTACCCAGAGGGAGATCGCTCCAGATACGGACAGTTATGTTTCCGGTCTTCGGGCTTCACTGCGCCAGGCACCGGATGTGATCCTTCTTGGGGAAATGCGTGACCATGGGACTATAAGCATTGCCATGACAGCAGCGGAAACAGGACATCTGATCCTGTCAACGCTGCATACGCTGGGAGCGGCCAATACCATTGACCGTGTGATCGATGCATTTCCGCCAAACCAGCAGCAGCAGATCCGAACCCAGCTTTCCATGGTGTTAGACGCGGTGATCTGTCAGCAGCTGGTGCCTACCTTAGACGGCGGAGAGCGCCCTGTTTTTGAGATCATGTTCTTAAATAACGCGATCCGAAATATGATCCGTGAGTCAAAGACCCACCAGATCGATGGTATCATTGCCACCTCCCAGGAGGATGGAATGGTGTCCATGGATAACAGCCTTCTTGCTCTTTACAGACAAAATGTGATCAGCAAGGATACAGCTATCATCTACAGCAGCAATACAGAGCTAATGGAGAAGAAGCTGGCAAGACTGTAAAGAATTGTAAAAATCTGGAAATTTCCGGTGGATATTTGGAATTGTTCCGGAAATTCATGAAAACTCCTTGCTGAATAGAAGACGTTTATTCAGAAAGGAGTTTTTATGAAAACAGATAAAAGAAAGATCGTCATTGTAGGTACCGGAATGGTAGGCATGAGCTATGCGTACTGCCTGTTAAATCAGTCTGTATGCGATGAGCTGGTGTTGATCGATGTGAATAAAAAAAGGGCAGAAGGCGAAGCTATGGACTTAAATCACGGGCTTGCTTTTGCCGGTTCCAGTATGAAGATCTATGCCGGGGAATATAAGGACTGTCAGGATGCAGATCTGGTGGTCATAGCGGCGGGAGTGGCCCAGAAACAGGGAGAGACCCGTCTGGATCTTTTAAAGAGGAATACACAGGTGTTCCGCTCTATTATTGAGCCTGTGACAGCTTCCGGCTTTAACGGTATCTTTCTGGTAGCTACTAATCCGGTGGATATTATGACCCGTATCACCTGTACATTGTCCGGTTTTAATCCCCGTCGGGTCTTAGGCAGCGGCACAGCGCTGGATACAGCCAGACTCCGCTATCTTTTAGGAGAGTTTTTGCAGGTAGACCCCAGAAATATCCATGCTTATGTTATGGGAGAGCATGGGGACAGCGAGTTTGTTCCCTGGAGTCAGGCATTTCTGGCAACCAAGTCCATTTTAGAGCTGGACCGGGAACTGGAATCTTCCCTGACGACCCATTTATTCCGTATTGAAGAAGAAGTACGTACAGCGGCTTACAAGATCATAGAAGCGAAAAAAGCCACTTATTATGGCATCGGCATGGCTCTGACCCGCATTACCAAAGCTATTTTAGGGGATGAGCACAGTGTTCTTACAGTATCTGCCATGCTCAGAGGTGAATATGACCAGCGGGATGTATTTACCGGAGTGCCCTGTATCCTGAACCAGAATGGGGTGCAGCGGATCCTGCCGTTGTCACTGACTAACGAAGAAAAAGAGAAATTTGACGCATCCTGTGATATACTAAGAGAAGGATACGAAGGTATCTTATAGCACGTTTATTTATGAAATTGATCCTGATTGTCCGCCTGGGCGGACTGGTTCAGGATGAATAGATATACATGAGGAGGAAATGAAAATGAAGGTTTTATTATTAAACGGAAGTCCAAGAAAGAATGGCTGCACTTACACAGCACTGAATGTAGTTGCAGATGCTTTAAAGGCGGAAGGCATTGAAACAGAAGTATTTCAGGCTGGTGATCCAGATATGGAAAATGTAAAGGCAGCAGCAGCTAAATTAAAAGAGTCTGACGCATTAGTAGTAGGTTCCCCTGTTTACTGGGCATCCCCAAGTGGCCAGATCATTGAATTCATGGACCGTCTGGCATCTGTAGCAGGAAAGGATATGCTCTATAAGCCTGCAGCAGCCGTAGCATCCGCCAGAAGAGCCGGAACTACAGCAACCTTAGACGTACTCACAAAATATTTCTCCTATCACCAGATGCCGGTTGTATCATCCTGCTACTGGAACATGGTACACGGAAATGCACCAGAAGAAGTACTGAAAGACGAAGAAGGCGTTCAGATCATGCGTGTCCTTGGAAAGAACATGGCATGGCTGTTAAAATGCATCGAAGCTGGAAAGAAGGCCGGTGTGGCTGTTCCTGAGGCAGAGGATAAGGTGAGAACTAATTTTATCCGCTAATAGATTGCAAGTAATTATATGAGAAATTGGATCAGGGAGATGGATCGGATGTGATTCATCTCCCTGATCCTGTTTTTCTATTAAGGTAATGCATTTCACAGAAAAATAAAATCCCCCTTGCCTAAATTAATATAAGATGTTATAGTAAAGTTAAGCATGATATTTCTATCAGTTCTAAAGGCATTCGCCATTTTCTTTTGTAAAAAATCTTAGAAATCTTCAATGCTTAAAATCCAATAACAAAGCAGAGAGGATTCCGGGATGATAAAGACAAAAGGGATCCTCCAAAGGAGCAAGGAGGACAAAATATGGTAAAAAACAGGAACGGAAGAGAGACAGGTATCATCACAGATGTACCAAAGGCAGCAAGGAGTTACAAAGACCGTATTTTCCGCATGGTTTTCAGGGAAAAGAAAGCACTTTTGGCGCTGTACAACGCAATGAATGAAACGGACTATGAAAATGAGAACGATCTAAAGGTGACAACGTTGGAAAGTGCTCTTTATCTGGAAATGAAAAATGATGTGTCTTTTGTTTTATATGATGAATTATTGCTATACGAACACCAGTCAACGAAAAATCCCAATCTTCCCCTGCGCAATCTGTTTTACGTGTCGGATGTATATTCAGAACTGACCAAAGACCTGTTCCTGTATGGAAGTGTTCCGGTACAGATCCCGGAACCGAAGTTTGTAGTATTTTACAATGGTCTGGAAAACATGCAGGAAAGAGAAGTCCTGAAACTATCCAGTCTTTATGCAAAGAAAGCAGAGCACGTAAGCCTGGAACTGGAAACATTAGTATTGAATGTAAATATAGGTTACAATAAAATAATAATGGAACGCTGCAAACAGCTAAATGACTATGCCCAGTTCGTAAGTGAAGTCCGAAAGCGACTGAGAAAGAAAATACCTTTGTCAGAAGCTGTAAATGAAGCAGTAGAAGACTGCATCCAAAGAGGAATCCTTGCAGAGTTCCTGAGCAAAAACCGTGCGGAGGTGGTTAAAGTGAGTATTTACGAATATGACGAAGAAAAAGTAAAGCGGATGTTTAGAGAAGAATGGATGAAGCTTGGACTGGAGCAGGGCAAACAAATTGGAATAGAGCAGGGCAAGCAGATCGGAATAGAGCAGGGCAAGCAGATCGGAATAGAGCAGGGCAAGCAGATCGGAATAGAGCGTGGCAAGCAGATCGGAATAGAGCGTGGCAAGCAACTTGGAATAGAAAAGGGAATAGAAAAGGGAATAGAAAAGGGAATAGAACAGGGAATAGAGCAGGCCGGAAAGATCTTTCGCTTATATCTTTCTGGAAAATCTGAAGAAGATATTGCCCTGGAAACTGGAGAATCTATTGAAATGGTCCATAAAGTATTAGAGGGATAACTGATCATATATGGACAGATACACAGGGAGATGGATCAGACGTGATTCATCTCCTGTATCTGGGTCTAAAATAAACTCTACCCCGGTCTACCCCAAACGCAAATACAAAAAAGAGCAGAAATCGTTGATTTACAAGGATTTCTGCTCTCTTAGAAAGAGCTGCTGACGGGAATCGGACCCGTGACCTCCGCACTACCAATGCGACGCTCTACCGACTGAGCCACAGCAGCAACTATATGAAATTTGCCGGTTCTGATGAAGATGAAAAGCTGCTGACGGGAATCGGACCCGTGACCTCCGCACTACCAATGCGACGCTCTACCGACTGAGCCACAGCAGCGTTTTCTGTTCGTCAGAAGCGAACCTCATATATACTATCATGGGGGATAGGTTTTGTCAACGGTAAAATGAAAAAAAGTTAAAAAACTTTCAGACAGGTTTTCAGGAGCGTTTCAGATGTTTCAAGATCTCCTTTGTCAGCTGTGCAGGATCTGCAGGTTTTAATACATAACCATCGATCCCGGCCTGGCGGCATTGTCTGGCAACGCTGGCGGCATCCTGGGCAGTCATAGCCAGGATAGGGATGGTTTTTCCGTCAGGACGTTTCAGGGTGCGTATCTGCTTAGAAGCTTCCAATCCGTCCATAACAGGCATCATCACATCCATAAGAATAATATCATAGGTTCCTTCCTCGGACTGTTCAAATTTCTCCAGAGCCTCTTTTCCATTCCATGCCTTGTCAGCGGCAGCACCGCGGTCATCCAGGTAAAATTCAGCAATCTCCATATTGATCTCGTTATCTTCCACTAAAAGCACATGCACACCCTGGAGTTCTTTGCCGCTTTCAGAAGCAGAAACAGATTCGACCTGGGCATTTGCTTCTTTTGCAAGAAGGAAAGGCAGCTGGAAGGTAAAGGTGGTGCCTTCTCCAAGCTTACTTTCCACTTCGATGGTACCGTTCATCTGACGGATCAGTTCTTTTACAATGGACATTCCAAGACCGGTTCCCTTGTACTGGGTGCGGGCATCAGATTTTTCCTGGGTAAAAGGTTCAAACAGCTGCTTCTTCAGGAAATCCTCACTCATTCCTACACCGCTGTCAGTGATGGTGAACTCATAAATAACGGTTGTGCCGTCAAAAGAAACCTCTTTTGCGCTGGTATCAATAAAACCGCCCTTTTTATTATATTTAATGGCATTGCTGAAAAGATTTAACATAATCTGGCGCAGCTGCAGTGGATAACCGGACAGCATTGTATGCTGGATATTTTCTCTGTGAGTCCGGTGAGTCAGCTCCATATCCAGGATCTGGGCTTTTACAAGATAGGAAACATCCCGCATCAGCTGGGCAATATCAAAATCCACAGGTTCTAAAACGGTCTGGCCGGATTCCAGCTTGCTCATATCCAAAACATCGTTGACCAGGGCTAACAGGTGACTGGAAGAAACCTGTATCTTTTCCAGGCAGTCATCCACCCGTTCATGGTCTTCCCGGTTTTTGCGGATGATCTCAAGCATTCCCATGACCCCATTGATGGGTGTGCGGATATCATGGCTCATACGGTTTAAAAATTCTGTTTTTGCCTTGCTGGCAGAGTCGGCTTCTTCAAAAGCAACCTGGAGACGCTTCTTTTCCTGCTGTTCCTTTTCATGGAAAACAGAGGTATTTTTAAACAGGATCATGCCGTGTACAACAGTACTTTCTGTTCCGGTTTCACCGTTATAAACTGTATCCTGGGACATAAGCACTGTTTTTTGCAGCCAGTAAATCTCTCCCTGCTCATTTCTTTCCTGATATTCTACTGTGATCTGTTTAGCGCCAGAGTGAAAACGCTCCAAAAGCTTAGAAGAGGAGTCTACGATCCGGTAATTTTCCTGGGTATCATCTGTAACAAAATAGCTTTGTTTTTTGCAATATTCATCATAGGAGCAGGGAAGGATCATATCCAGGTCAAATTCCTTTTCTGTGGTATGGTAAAAGATCTTTTCTAACTGGTCATTTGTCAGGTCTACAGAGTAGACTGCCTGAGCAGATTCCAGTAAAGCGTCCACATAATTTCCATTTTCCAGAATGGACTGTTTCATCTGTTCGTAATACTGGCTTAATTGTGATTTTTCATCATTGTCAGGATTTTCCATATTTTGGAAAACTTCAAAGCCAAGAATAAAATGATGAAGCTGGCCGGCATCGTTGGAATCTAAAAACAGTAAGGTCAATCTTCCGCGGTGTAAAATTCCCTCGCTGGTATACTGGCAGAACAGGCGGATAGGAGAGGAAGCAGCAGTCAGAACAGCATCCAGGGTTTCCAGCTGCAGCTGTTTACGCAGTGTTTTAATATTATCAGCATGGGATAACTGGGTCAGTATCTGTTCCACTGCACCGGAATAACTGCCATCATCTGCCAGAAAGAAGTCAGAACCGGCCCGCAGTACTTTATACTGGTCTGTCAGGGCATCGCAGTAAATGCAGTCAGAAAACTGAAAGCCCTGTTCACGGACAGAAGCAAGCAGCTTTAAATGGAGCTGTTTTTCCTTTGCAGCCTCTTCTAATTTAGCCCGGTTTTTGTCAATGTACATGTTTTTATCTGCATACCGGAACAGCTCTCTTAAGGTGCTTCCTTCAAAATCTTCAGAAGTAGCATAACCGGCTGCATAGCTAATAGGCATGTCAGGATGGGATTCCGAATAGGAAATACAAAGCTTTCTTAACTGAAACAGACAGTCATGGACAGTGCTGCTTTCTGTATTTTTAAAAATGGCAATAAATTCATCCCCTCCGTCTCTTCCTGCAAACTGGTCCTCCGGTACAGCCTGGCGCAGCTGGTCAGCAAAGGAGCGGATATAAGCATCCCCCATCTCATGCCCCATGGTATTATTGATGATGCGCAGGTTATTTAAGTCAAATACACATACTGCGGCAAAAGAACCAGCAGGAACAGGTTCTGGCGCATTAAGAAGCTCCTCGCATTTGTTTTTATTAGGCAGATCCGTTGCTTCGTCCAGGTACACCTTGCTCTGGAGCATGCGGTTTATAGCTGCATACCGCAGTGTTTTTACAAGTTCGGCACCGATCAATAGAAGCAGACCTGCAATATCTGCAAATACGATCTTTTCCAGGTGATTTAACTGGGTGGCTTTTTTCTGGGAATAAACTTCAGCAAGTCCGGTAGCTTCATCGCAGATATTAAAGAAACGTTCGCTTTTAGCAATAATATCTGTCTGATGATAATCACGTATCCGCACCTGGGCGATCTCCATTTTTAACTGGGAAAAATAAGCATCCAGTTCCTTCATTTTAGACTGGAAATCCTCATCATCCAGACGCACCAGATTTAATTTGCTGCTGCCGTTTTCCAGACCGTCAATAAAGGCATCAATATCAGCGATCATATCATCCTGGGGGCTTCCGGAGATCTCAAGCTTAATGATACGCTGGGTTTTTCCACGGACCAGACCGGCGTAATTGACTATTCTGGCAGTGCCTTGAATGCTGCTTACTAAGGACATGATAAAGATAAAAAGCAGGATCAGCAATATAGTCAAAAATGTCATGAAAAACCGTGACAGATAGGAAGTTTTCTTTTTAGAAGCTTTAGAAGCAGTTTCCGATTTCATTTTTAAATAACTCCATTTCGCTGTTTTGTAACCATTTTATTCTATTTTCATGTCCTTGACAAGGGTAAAACAGGTTTCAAATCTGGCTACGAAACAGGGCCATAAAACCTGGTTACAAAACAGGGCGTGGCTTGCTATTTTACCAGCCTCATGTTACACTGATAATAATACAATGTACTTTCGGATAAAACAGTAAGGGGAAGAATATGAAGAAACGGTGGATATGTCTTCTTTTATCGGTGGTCTGTGTGCTTGGCGGCTGCGCCAGACATCAAAAGGCGCAGAAGCAGCCGGAAAAACAGCTGGTGATCGGTTATAGCATTTACCGGCCCTTTATGGATCATGATGAAAATAATAACGCCCAGGGTATAGATGCAGACCTGGCAAGAGAAGCCTGTGCCCGTATGGGCTATGAGCCTGTATTTGTACAGATCAAATGGGAAAACAGACAGCAGGTATTAGATGAACATGAAGTGGACTGTATCTGGAATGGCTTTTCCATGTCAGATACAGATGGGGATTATTTGTGGGCCGGTCCTTATATGGAAAGCCGTCATGTAGTTGTTGTGCCTGTGGACAGTCCCATAGAGAAATTAAGTGATCTTAAAGGAAGAACTGTGGCAATGCGGGCAGAAGGACAGACAGAACACATTCTTCTTGAAAGTGAAAAAGAAAGCCGTTTTCTGGAGCTGGGGGATATTTACAGCTTTTCCAATCTGCAGGAGGTAAAGGCAGCTCTTTTTAACGGGTACTGCGATGGTGTATGTGGAAAAGAGCCGGTATGGAGAGAACTGTTAAAGGACAGAAAAGACCAGTTCCGTTTCCTGAAAGAAGAGCTGGGAGTGACTCAGTTAGGCATAGCTTTTGGAAAAGATGCAGACAAAGAATTGACAGTTCAGCTGACAGAGACCTTAGATGCCATGCGCCAGGACGGGACCACAGAAAAAATACTGGAAAAATATGATCTGACAGACAGCAGAACGGGAGAGTGACCCCATATATGGATGAAAACAAATGGTTGAATAAAATAAAAGAGAAAGCAGATATTGGAAATCATGTGGTAGGATTTCTGGTCACTTTAGGTGCGGCTATTCTGGCGGCTTCCTATGTGCTGTTTACCTGTTGGGATCTGAATGGATTAAAAGACCTTGTATCCGATACCGTATCTTCAGCAGGCCGCCATGTAAGCTATTATATAGAAGAAACAGCAGCCCACAGAACAGAGACCCTTATTAACCTGGCAGACAAGGCAAGAGGCTTCAGGAAACTGTTAGAAGAGGGAAATTTTATCACAGAGGATGAGCTGATCGCCTATGCAAAAGACCAGAGGATCAGCGGACTTATTGTTTTAGACTGGAAACTGCACCCTGTATATCAGTATGACCAGGATGGCCTGGAACTTTCAGACTGGGAAAATGAACTTAAGGATCAGAATGTAAGGGACATTGCAGTTTACAGTCAGAAAAACTATATGAAGGAGCTGGAAAAAGGAGACAGCTGGTATGACTTTGTGGCTATTTCCCGTACGGATGCTTCCGGTGTGATCATTGTTTATTGTAAGAAAGATCCGAAAATGGTCAGAGAGCAGTCAAGGGAGCTGTCCAGCCTGTTTGCAGATTATACTCTGGATAAGGGCGGTATGATCCTGGTATTAAAGGATAAAAATCCTTCAAAAGAAGAAGAGGAGGATGCAGGTTTTGATATGCTTCCTGTTTCTTCCAATACTACAGATGAAGAAATGGAGCTGCAGCTGGAGCAGGGACTGGAAAAACGCCAGTTTGGCCTGATCAAAACAAAAGTAAATGGACAGAACTGGTATGGAGATGCCCTCAGGGTAGAGGGATATACAGTCTGCGCTTTCTTCCCTTCCAGTGAGATCTTTCACCAGCGGACGGCTATGATCGGAAGCATTCTGGTGCTGTATGTCTTTTTCGTGCTTTTATTTTTCCTGATCCGCAGCCGGATGGAAGAGAAAAACTTAAACACCATGAATAAGCAGTACCGCATCATTGAAGCTTTAAGTACGGTATATACAGTTATTTTTATGGTAGATCTGGCTTCTGATAAAATTGAGGTTGTAAATGGTCCTGCTTCTTTTATGGAAGAGGCAAAAAACAGCAGATCGGCAAAAGAAACCATAGAACACTGGTCCAGAAAGTATGTTACAGAGCCTTACATGGCAAAATATCATCAGTTCATGGATTTCTCCACAGTGAAAGAACGTTTGTCAGGCCGTTCTCATATTGAAATGAAATACCAGATGAAGGACGGAACCTGGTGTCAGGCCATGATGATGCCTAAAAGATTTGGAGAAGACCAGAATATTGAAGCGATCCTTCTTTCCACCAGAGACATTACCGAGGAAGTGCGTCATGAAAAGGAAATCAATGAACAGCTTCGCCATACTGCAGAAGATGCAAAACGGGCCAGCGCTGCTAAGACCGATTTTCTGCGCCGCATGAGCCATGATATCAGAACACCTATTAACGGCATCCGGGGAATGGTGGAAATCGGAAATTTCTATGCAGACAATATGGAAAAACAGGCAGACTGCAGAAAGAAGATATGGCAGGCATCTGAGTTCTTACTGGATCTTGTAAATAATGTGCTGGATATGAATAAACTGGAGTCAGGAGAACTGGTGTTAGATGAGACTCCTTTTGCGCTGACAGAGATCAGTAAGGAAGTGGCAGTGATCATACGCCCCCAGGCAGAGGAACGGGGCATTGTGGTAAAAAACAGACTTCCGCAGATCACACATTACCATGTGATCGGAAGTCCGCTGTATCTGCGCCAGATCTTATTAAATCTTGCAGGAAATGCTGTAAAATACAACCGGCCCGGTGGTACATTAGAGGTATTTTGCCGGGAAGAGATGCTAGAGGGGGATCGGTCACGCTTCATCTTCACAGTAGAGGATACAGGACTGGGTATGAGCGAGGAATTCCAGAAGCATTTATTTGAGCCATTTTCACAGGAAGATGCTTCCAGGCGCAGTTCTTATACAGGTACCGGATTGGGACTTGCCATTACAAAAGAGCTGATCGAGAAAATGGGCGGTTCCATTACCTTTGAAAGCAAGCTGGGAGTGGGAACGAAGTTCACCTTTGATCTGGTGTTTAAGATCGACCGGAGCGCATCAGAGGAAAAGGATCAGGAGAATTCCAGAAACTGTGATCTTCACGGCGCAAAGGTGCTTTTAGTAGAGGACAATGAACTGAACCGGGAGATTGCCCAGTTTATTCTTGAAAATGAAGGTATTACTGTAACGGATGCAGTAAATGGAAAAGACGCAGTGGAAGTATTTAAGGCTTCAGAACCAGGCAGTTTTGATTTTATTTTAATGGATGTGATGATGCCTGTTATGGATGGACTGGAAGCCACAAGACAGATCCGAAGCCTGAAACGGGAGGATGCAAAGAAGATCCCTATCTTTGCAATGACTGCCAATGCCTTTTCAGATGACAGAAAACGGTGCAAAGAGGCGGGAATGACAGAGCATCTGGCCAAACCTCTGGATTCAGAAAAACTGATCGCAAAGCTGCGACTTTACTACTGCAGAAAAATGTGATATGATTTTAGATAACTATGACGACAGATCACGGAGGAGCAGTTATGGCAGAAAAAGATATGGCAGTAGAGACCGAAGAAAAAGAGCCGGTTTCTAAGAACTTTATAGAGCAGGAAATTGATAAGGACCTGGCAGAAGGGGTTTATAACCATGTCCAGACCCGTTTCCCACCAGAACCAAACGGTTATCTGCATATTGGACATGCCAAGTCCATTCTTTTAAACTACGGACTTGCACAGAAATATAATGGTAAATTTAATCTGCGTTTTGACGATACAAACCCAACCAAGGAAAAGAGCGAGTTTGTTGAGTCCATTATGGCAGATGTAAAGTGGTTAGGAGCAGATTTTGAAGACAGACTGTTCTTTGCTTCCAACTATTTTGAGAAAATGTATGAGTGTGCTGTTTTCCTTATTAAAAAGGGAAAAGCATTTGTCTGCGATCTGAGCGCAGAGCAGATCAGGGAATACAGAGGTGATTTTAATACACCAGGTAAGGAAAGCCCATACAGAAACCGTTCTGTTGAAGAGAACCTGCGTCTTTTTGAGGAGATGAAGGAAGGCAAGTACCAGGATGGTGAAAAGGTTCTGCGTGCAAAGATCGATATGGCTTCTCCTAACATCAACATGAGAGACCCGGTCATCTACCGTGTGGCTCATATGCATCATCACAATACAGGTGATAAGTGGTGCATCTACCCCATGTATGACTTTGCTCATCCAATCGAGGATGCAGTAGAGCACATTACCCACTCTATTTGTACTCTGGAATTTGAGGATCATCGTCCTCTCTATGACTGGGTAGTAAAAGAGTGCGAATTTGAAAATCCACCTCGTCAGATCGAGTTTGCAAAGCTGTACCTGACCAATGTAGTTACAGGAAAGCGTTATATTAAGAAGCTGGTAGAAGACGGTATCGTAGATGGCTGGGATGATCCTCGTCTGGTATCTATCGCTGCACTGCGTAGAAGAGGTTATACTCCAGAGTCTATTAAGCGTTTTGTAGAGTTAGTAGGTGTTTCCAAAGCAAACAGCTCTGTTGACTACGCAATGCTTGAATACTGCATCCGTGAAGACTTAAAACTTAAAAAGTCCCGTATGATGGCTGTTTTAGATCCTGTAAAACTGGTGATCGATAACTATCCGGAAGGTCAGGTAGAAGAGCTGGATGTTCCAAACAACCTGGAAAATCCAGAACTGGGAAGCAGAAAGGTTCCATTCTCCCGTGAAGTTTATATTGAAAGAGAAGACTTTATGGAAGAACCACCTAAGAAATACTTCCGTATGTTCCCAGGAAACGAAGTACGTCTTATGGGCGCTTATTTTGTAAAATGCACTGGCTGTGAAAAAGATGAAAACGGCAATGTAACAGTGGTACACGGAACCTATGATCCTGAGACAAAGAGTGGTTCTGGTTTTGAAGGCAGAAAGGTCAAGGGAACTATCCACTGGGTAGCTGTACCAACTGCAAAGAAGATTGAATGCCGTCTTTATGAGAATATCGTAGATGAGGAAAAGGGTAAGCTGAATGCAGACGGAACCCTGAACTTAAATCCAAATTCTCTTACAATCTTAAAAGAATGCTACGGTGAGCCTGCTCTTGCACAGGCGGAAAGCTATGACAGCTTCCAGTTTGTAAGAAACGGTTATTTCTGTGCAGACTGCAAGGACAGCACCAAGGAAAATCCTGTATTTAACCGGATCGTTTCTCTGAAGAGTTCTTTCAAACTGCCGAAATAATGAAGTGATGTAAAGCAATGAGGCTCTCTGGAAACAGAGAGCCTTTTACAGTTGCAGGATAAAAAGGATACCACCATGGAATTAATGGTGCCCATTGAAAATAAAGACAATATTCCTCTTTATGAGCAGATCTACCGGTATATCAAAGAGGAGATCCGTGGAGGAAGACTTCGGGCTGGAAGCAGACTGCCTTCTACAAGAACTCTTGCGGGAAATCTCCATGTAAGCCGGAGTACGACCCAGTTAGCTTATGAGCAGCTGCTGTCAGAAGGCTACATAGAAGCACTTCCCTGTAAGGGCTATTTTGTCTGTCAGATCGAAGAGCTGGTAGAGGTAAAATACCACGGAGAGCCTGAGGAAAAAGAAGAAAAACAGGATGATCAGAAGCTTGCTGCCTGCAAAGTGGATTTTTCACCAAGAGGTATCGATTTAGACAGCTTCCCTTTTAATGCCTGGAGGAAACTAAGCAAAAACACACTGGTAGATGATAATAAAGATATGTTTGCAGTGGGAAATCCCCAGGGAGAATACAGTCTGCGCCAGGCGATCAGAGATTATCTCCATTCAGCCAGAGGCGTTCACTGCAGGCCAGAGCAGATCTTAGTAGGTGCCGGAAGTGAATATCTTTTAATGCTTCTTTCCCAGTTAATCGGCAGAACCACAGGAATTGCCCTGGAAAATCCTACCTATAAGCAGGCGTTTAGGGTATTTGAAAGCCTGGGACATCCCGTTTTCCCTGTATCTATGGACCGCTGGGGGATGAGTGTGAGAGAGCTGGAAAAGACCGGGGCCAATATTGCCTATGTAATGCCTTCCCATCAGTATCCCACAGGGATCGTCATTCCTATTAAAAGGCGCCAGGAACTGTTAAAATGGGCGAAAGCCAAAGAAGGCCGGTATCTGATCGAAGACGATTACGACAGTGAATTCCGCTACAAAGGCCGGCCGATCCCCGCTCTTCAGGGAATGGATGATGACCAGAAGGTGATCTATATGGGAACATTTTCCAGGTCCATTGCCCCGGCGATCCGAGTTGGGTTTATGGTGCTTCCAGAGTCGCTTTTGGCGCTGTACAGGGAAAAAGCAGGCTTTTATGCCTGCACGGTATCCCGTGTGGACCAGAATATACTGACTCATTTTATCCTGGAAGGCTATTATGAACGTCATTTAAACCGGATGAGAGCTGTTTACAAGGGAAAGCATGATACTCTTTTAAATGGTTTAAGAGAGTTAGAGCCATACTTTGATATACAGGGAGAATATGCAGGTATCCATGTGCTTTTAACCCACAAAAAGGGAATGACGGAAAAGCAGCTGGTAGAAGCAGCTGCTAGGGCCGGAGTCCGGGTATATGGAAGGAGTGGCTTTGTGATCGGAGATGACAGGAATCGTTTTCCCTCTACAGTTATATTAGGTTATGCAAGTTTAAAGGAAGAAGAAATTTTAGAAGGTTGTAAACGTCTGATACAGGCGTGGGCATGATATAGAAGGTAAAAGAAACATGAAACTGACTATAGATCTGGAAAAAATTGGAAAAAAACTGACCAAACAGTGGCTGGCAGTGGTCGCAGCCTATGTGGTGATATTTCCGTTGGCAGGTGCTCTTGGAATGGGAAATGCACCTCTTAGGGAAACGCAGCTGGAAGAAGTGCAGCCGGAGAAAGCAGCAAACGAGACGGAAAATGAAACGGCAAACGAAACGGCAGGCGAAAGGGAGGAAGACGCAGTACTGGCAGAAAAAAGTGAATCAGAAACTTCCGACCCCTTACAGTCTCTGTACGAAAATTTGCCACAGGACCAGAAGCAGCTATTAGAAGATATTCGCAAATCCATGGAAACCAAGGATATGACACAGACTGCCAAGCTGTTAGATAAAAAGCAGGAAGTTCTGGCAGAGCTGTTCTATGGAACCTTTGAGGGACAGCGTTTTCTCTATGATGGAAATGGCGTTTCTTCAGAGATAGAAGGTGTAGGACTGGTATTTACCATGCCGGAGATCGTATTTTACGGAACCTTTGAAAACGGGCATCCCCAGGGAAGCTGTCTTGCCCTGCAGTTTATTAATGTGGACAGTCCCAGATATAATTATTCCGATGGTATATGGGATAATGGAAAAATGAACGGACAGGGAACAACAGGGTACTGCTATTACGAGAATATCCCCCAGGGGGAAAATGCCTGGGCAGTTAAAACAGGTGGATTTGTAGATGACCAGCTGGAAGGGGATATTGTCTATGAGATAAAAGGAAGTGATGAATCCGTTTCCCACTGGAATATGCTTATTTCCCAGGGAAAGCTGCAGTTAGATGACAGGTGGACCCATTTAGACGATATGGGAGAATACCAGCTTATGTCCTCTGACTCTGTCAGCCATGCCTATATCATTGCAGATGATCAGCTGGAGCAGCTTTTGTGGATGAATCTTTTAGGCTGGGAGTAAATGAAATATGGACAAGCCCGGGGAAAATAGATATAATAAAATGTAAATGTACGCCGGATCTAAAAAGGAGAAACAGATGAAGTTCAATGCCGTTTTGACAAAAGAACAGGCAAAGGAGATGTTTGCTTATTTAGAAGATGTATTTACGGAAGTCAGGATCTTAGACCAGGATGCTGTTGCGCAGCTGGAAAAAGGGGAGAACCATATTTCTGTAAAAGCATTTCGGGAAAAATGTCAGAAGTCAAAGCTGGAATACGCACAGGACAAAGTATATCAGGTGATTTCACGATATGTAGAAATAGACGGAAAACCTTATGTAGTAGAAATGTTAAATGTACTGGATGAGGATTCTGATTCTTCTGCAAAAGCCAGAGGACAGCTGATTGCAAAGGTAAAGGATTACAATGAGGAGCTGTATCTGGATGCCCTTACAGGTGCGTACAACCGGAGATTTTATGAGGACCGTATACGGAAAGTAAAAAGTCATGCAGGTGTTGCCATGATCGACCTGGATGATTTCAAATTATACAATGATACCTGTGGACATAATGCAGGAGATCTGGTTCTTACCACTGTGGTAGGTATTATCCGCAAATGTATCCGGCGCACGGATATCCTGATCCGGTACGGAGGGGATGAATTTCTGCTTATCCTTAAGGATGTGGCAGATGAAATATTTACGAAAAAATTAAAGCAGATCCGGAATATGGTCTATGAGGCAGAGGTTCCCGGATATACAAAGCTGCGTCTGTCTGTAAGCATCGGAGGTGTCCTTGCAGATAATGAGACAGTGGAAAGTGCGGTAGGACGGGCAGATAACCTGATGTATCAGGCGAAAAATAAGAAAAATATGACTGTGACAGAAAGCTCAGGAGTTGAAAGCGCAGCCGTGAAGGAAATGTCCCAGATCCTCATTGTAGATGATTCACAGATGAACCGTGAGATCCTTACAAGGATCCTGGAGGAAGAATATAAAATATCAGAAGCATCAAATGGCGAAGAATGTATTGATCTGTTAAAGCAGTATGGAACAGGTATTTCACTTATCCTGCTGGACATCAATATGCCGGTAATGAACGGTTTTGAGGTTTTAAGCCTGATGAACCGGAACCATTGGATCGAAGACGTTCCCGTTATTATGATATCCAGTGAGGACGGTGCTGCCTATGTGCGAAGAGCCTATGAAATGGGGGCTTCTGACTATATCAACCGTCCTTTTGATGCACAGGTTGTACACCAGAGAGTGTTCAATACCATTAAGCTGTATGCAAAACAGCGCCGCCTGATCAGCCTGGTAACAGATCAGATCCAGGAAAAAGAGAAAAACAACCAGATGATGATCAGTATCTTAAGCCAGATCGTCGAGTTCAGAAATGGTGAAAGCGGAAGCCATGTGCTTCATATTAACATTATCACAGGGATGCTGTTAGAGCGGCTGGTACAAAAGACAGATCAGTATCATCTGTTAGGCAATGAACGTTTTCTGATCACTACTGCGTCAGCTCTTCATGATATCGGTAAGATCGGCATTGATGAAAAAATATTAAATAAGCCTGGAAAGCTGACAAAAGAAGAATTTGAGATCATGAAGACCCATACACTGATCGGTGCATCCATGCTGGACAGTATTGAGCTGTACCAGAATGAAAAGCTGGTCCAGGTGGCATACCAGATCTGCAGATGGCATCATGAACGTTACGATGGCCGTGGTTATCCTGACGGTTTAAAGGGAGAAGAGATCCCTATTGCAGCCCAGGTGGTAGCTCTGGCAGATGTATATGATGCCCTTGTCAGTGAACGTGTTTATAAGAAAGCATTTTCTCATGAGACGGCACTGAAGATGATATTAAATGGGGAATGTGGCGTGTTCAATCCCCTTCTTCTGGAATGTCTTACAGATATACAGGACCGTTTAAAAGAAGAACTGCAGTCGGGATTTAAGAAAAAAGAGCACAGTGAGCTCTTCCCGGCTTTATCAGAGGAGATAAAAGAGGAGACTGCAAAGTGAGAAGAAACAGAACATATGTGATCCTGGGGATCGTCCTGATGATTTCTGCTTTCCTTCTTTTTACAAATATTGGAAAATATAAGGTGATCTCTGCAGCGCAGCGGACACTGGGCTATATGAAAGAACAATGCCGGTGGCTGGATGAATGCCTGAGAGAAAATGAAGATGAAAACACAAAAGAAGCTGTAAAAAAATATGCAAAAGGGCTTTTAAAAGGCAGTGAACCTGAATACAAGGGTGTTCTGATGATCTGCGATAAAGAGTCTGTTTTAAGCTCCAATTATGTGGATTATCAGGGAAGACCTCTGTCTGACGCCCCTTTTATCGGGGCTGTAAAGGAAGAGGCCAAAGCAGGAGAACTGTTTTCTGTAAAATATTATGGCAGCACCTATTATGGTGAAATGGATCATATGGGAGACTATGGCCTGTATGTATTGTATCCTTCGGATGCAGTAAGCTGGCAGCGGTGTGCAGCAGTAGGTTATGTC
>JBNMGK010000058.1:0-11414 GCA_050872205.1 Enterocloster sp. | reverse complement strand
GATCCGGGTACATGTTTAAAAGCCTGCAGGCTTCCCCGTATAAAAACGGGCTTCTGCAGCCCCGTCCGAACATGGAACGCATATGTTCATACAGCTCTAAGGGGTTCTGCAGACAGGTCCTGTCTGTTTTTACTAATAAATGGAACAGCAGGCCGTCTGTCCTTCTGGTTTCAGAAAGAAGCTTTCGTATGTAACGGGCCAGTCCGGCGCTTTTATCCTCTGAAGGCTCATTTAAAAGCTCCAGATACTGATAATAGCAGTAAAGCTCCGGCTTTACATCCCTGGATTTTAAGACTGTATCCTTTACCTCCAAAAGAGCAGAGGCAGCAGCCTCTTTTCTGCCATTTTTAAAAAGCTGGTCTGCACGCCAGAGACGTAAAACTACATCCTCCGGGTATCTGGCACGAAGGTTTTCTGTCTTTTTCATCAGGGAACTGTTTACTTCCAGGTCTGCTTCCACAGCAAATTCCTGACATAAAAGCAGGTTCATATATTCGTATGCAGATCTGTTATCCACATTTTTCTTTTCCCTGTTTTCCGGTCCTTGGGCGCTTTTTTTCACTACCTCTATAGGAAGGACAAACTCCTGGCGTAAGGTTTTAATGCGTATGGCCCCGAAATTTCTTCCTCCGTGAAGGTACTGTGGGAAGATCTGGTAATGGATCTGGCACTTATCCTGGTCAAATTCACGGGTGGTCACTGCATTTCTTTCAATGGAAAGGAAGCTTCCGTCTGCCTCCACCTGTGCTTCTGCATATCCCCAGCCACTGGCAGACAGTTCGATCACATCTTCCACTACAGTCTCCGGGGCGCTTAATACCTGTTTCGATACATCTGCCTTTAAAGAAACAGGCTCTTTTACATGAAGGGCAACTAAAAACTCTTCCAGCAGGTTATTGCGTCCGTTTCTTCCCTTTAAGCCCTCATAAATGGTCCTGGTCTGCACATCCTGCATAAAAGGCGCTTCTGTAAAGTCCTGATATTCAAAAAGGCGTAGGGCCAGTTCCCAGTTCTTCTTTGCTAACGCAGCAAAGTCCCTGGGGGTCTTTAAGCTTCCCAGAGTCTCTGCCCTGTTCCCTGTCTGTACACACAAAGAATAAGGAATCTCTTTCTCGCCCCCGTTTGTGACCAGGTAAAAAGATCCCTTAATTGTATCGCCATCCTCTAAATAACGGGTGTCGACCTCATATATAATGTGATTGCGAAGACCGCCAAAGGCTTCGCTTTCAACCTTTACTCTTTCATTTCCGGTGTAGACCAGTCCCTTGATATACAGGTCATTTCCGCTTTGAACGGAAAACTCTCCCCGTACGGACTCTCCCGGTGAAAGGATTCCCTCGATCCTTTCTGGCTTTATCACCAGCTCTGGCACGCTGCTGTCAACGATCCCGCGGGCCAGGCGGTTGATCCGTTCTCTCATACACTACCACCTGTATCTTTGTCTGTCAGTTTCTCGAATACCGGATTGCTACGTGCTTTGCACTCCTGCAATTCTTAAACATTCGTATTCCCATAATACCACAATTCCTTCTGTTTTAAAAGTGAAATCTGTCTTGATTTAGAGAAGCAAACTTGTTATGATAGATAGGAATGTTTGGAAATCTTTTAACGGAGTGTGAAATAATGCTTACGGAACCTATGACTTTATATAAACTGATGAACCTGTATCTGTTAAAGCAGGTGAACTTTCCTCTTACCAATGCACAGCTTACCAGCTTTTTTACAGAGCATGACTATACCACCTATTTCACACTGCAGCAGGCCTTAAATGAATTAGAGGATGCCGGACTGATCCACAAAGAAGCCAGCCACTCCAGCACCCGCTATGACATTACAAAAGAAGGAGAAGAAACCTTAAACTTCTTTGGAAAAAATATCTCACCTGCCATTATCAGCGATATGGATGAGTATTTAAAGGAAAATAAATTCCGCCTGCGTGAAGAGGTCGGCACCACTGCCGATTTCTACAAAGGCACCAACCAGGACTACATTGTCCACTGTGAAGTACGTGAAAATAAAGCTGTTCTCATCGGTCTGGACCTTTCCGTTCCTGACAAAGAACAGGCGGAAGCCGTATGCGGCGCCTGGAGGCGCAAAAGCCAGGAGATTTATTCTCATGTAATGCATACGCTGCTGTCTTAAATCGTGGAAAAAGCACAGTCTGGAGAAAAAATCTCACAACTGTGCTTTTTATTTTATATCAGATCTTTAATTTTCCTGTTCCGGCGCATTCTCTTCTGCTCCTGCAGCTGCATTTTCACCTGCATCTGCCATGGTATCCTCGATCAGCTTCCAGATCTCTTCTCTTCCCTGCTTTGTTTCAGCGGAGAACGGGATAATGATGCCGCCTTTTTCCATGCCAAGGCCCTGACGGACGATCTTTACATTCTTCTGGATCTGGCTGCGGTTGATCTTGTCCAGCTTTGTGGCAATGATCACCGGATGATAGCCATTGTAAATGATCCAGTCGTACATCATTTTGTCATTGGCAGATGGTTCATGCCGGATATCAATGAGAAGGAATACCATTTTTAACATGGCAGAGTTTCTCAGGTATCTTTCGATCATCTTGCCCCATTTTTCCTTAGCCTCTAAAGAGACTTTGGCATAGCCATATCCAGGAAGATCCACATAATACAATTCTTTGTTAATATTGTAAAAGTTAATGGTCTGTGTCTTTCCAGGCTGGGAAGAAGTCCTTGCATAGGCTTTCCGGTTCATCAGAGCATTGATCAAAGAAGATTTTCCTACATTTGATTTTCCTGCAAATGCGAACTCCGGCAGTGTGTTGTCTGGAAGTTTGCTGGTAACACCGCAGACAGTTTCCAGGTTTACATCTCTGATGATCATACAAACGCCTCCTTTATTACTTCATCCATAGTCTTTACATAAACGATCTCAAGACCCTTTGTGATCTCTTTAGACAGTTCTGCCATATCCGGCCGTTTCTTATCTGGAACCAAAACCTTCTTCATATGGGCCATTCTGGCTGCCAGAATCTTCTCTTTTAAGCCGCCGATTGGAAGTACTCTTCCACGTAAGGTGATCTCACCGGTCATGGCAACCTCTGCCTTTACCTTGTGTTCTGTAACAGCAGACAGCATAGCCGTAGCCATGGTAATACCTGCAGACGGACCATCCTTTGGTACAGCTCCTTCCGGAATGTGGATATGCAGGTCATGCTTTTCAAAGTAATCATCTGCTACCTTATAGTCCGGGCAGATAGAACGCACGAAAGTTAATGCGATCTGGGCAGATTCCTTCATTACATCTCCCATCTGGCCTGTCATAAGGAGATTTCCCTTTCCTGGCATCACATTTACCTCGATCTGTAAGGTATCTCCGCCTACACTGGTCCATGCCAGACCTCTTACGATACCTACCTGATCTTCTTCGTTGGCGTCTTCAAAAGAAACCCGCTCTTTTCCAAGATATTTTTCCAGATTTCCTTCGTTAATGCGGATCGGTCCCTGCTTATTCTCCAGATATTTTCTGGCTGCCTTGCGGCATACATCTCCGATCCGGCGCTCTAAGTTACGCACACCAGCTTCTCTGGTGTAATTGTGGATGATCTTTTCCAGGCTCTTATCGGAAAATACGATCTGCTGTGGTGTAAGACCATTTCGCTCCACCTGTTTTCCTACCAGATAATCCTTTGCAATGTGGAATTTCTCATTTTCTGTATAGCTGTTGACCTCGATCAGTTCCATACGGTCTAATAATGGTCCCGGTATGGTCTGCGTGGTATTGGCAGTTGCAATAAACAGTACATGGGAAAGATCCACAGGAACCTCTACATAGTGGTCACGGAACTTCACATTCTGCTCTCCGTCTAATACCTCTAACAGCGCAGAAGAGGTATCCCCCTTATAATCGCTGCTTACCTTGTCGATCTCATCAAGGAGCATTAACGGATTGGCAACACCTGCCTGTCTTAAGCCATCTACCAGACGGCCTGGCATAGCGCCTACATAGGTCTTTCTATGGCCACGGATCTCTGCCTCATCGCGTACACCGCCAAGGCTGATGCGAACATATTTCTTGTTTAATGCTTTCGCAACGGATCTTGCAATAGAGGTCTTTCCTGTTCCTGGCGGTCCCACCAGACAGATAATAGGGCTGGTGCCCTTCTTTGTAAGGGAGCGCACTGCCAGATACTCTAAAATACGCTCTTTTACCTTTTCCAGGCCATAGTGATCCTCATTTAAGATCTTTTCTGCATGGCGGATATCTTCATTATCTTTGGAAACCTTTTTCCATGGCAGTTCCAGAAGAGTCTCTATGTAAGTACGCAGAACATTCGCTTCCTGACTTCCTGCAGGCATGGTACGGAAACGGCCGATCTCTTTTAACAGCTTTTCCTTTACCTCTTTGTCTGCCTTTAACTCTTCTGTCTTCTTCTGATATTCATCAGCATCCGATAATGGGTTATCTTCTCCTAACTCCTGACGGATGATCTTCATCTGTTCCCGCAGGATATATTCCTTCTGGTTCTGGTCAATATCTGCTTTTACTTTCTCCTGGAATTCCTTTTTTATACGGTAAACTTCCATCTCTGTCATAAGAGTCTGCAGTACTGCCTCATATTTACCAGACATAGTGGTACACTCCAGGATTGCCTGGCACACCGTATAATCCCATGGCATCTGAACCGGGATCTGCTTTAACATTTCCTTCAGATCGCCAATGAGCAGCAGCGCCGGAAGGATCTCCTTCGCTACTCTCTGATTCACAGTTCCGTATTCTTCCAGTTTGTCCTTTAAAATACGCAGCATAGCCTCTCTGGCAAGAGGTTCTGTATCTTCCTCCTCTTCTCCCATGAGGCTGATCTCACCCATAAGATAAGGCTCTTCTGTGTCAAAGCAGAGAAGTTCTGCCTTATCCAGTCCTTCTACCAGAACCCGGACACTTTTAGAAGGGAGCTTTACCAGCTGCTTTACAACAGCCACTGTACCGATCTGGTACAGATCATCCAGCTCCGGATCCGGCACCTCCGGCCGTTTCTGGCTGACTAAAAACAGCTTCTGATCTCCCAACATGGCTTTTTCTACCGCTGCTATGGATTTCTTTCTGCTTACATCAAAATGCTGTACCATACCCGGCAGAATAGTCATTCCACGCAGGGCTACAGTAGGCATTACTATTACTTGTTCTTCCATTCTATCTTATGCACCTTTCAATATGTCAAAAAGGGGCATGCCGCAAAATAAGACTACTTTACGACAGCCCCCTTAATGTTCTCTCGAAATCTCAGGCAATCTCTCCTTTTTTACCGCCGCGAACTCTGTCAGTAACAGATTTACGGGCAGTTGTCGGAGCTGCATCACGATATACCAGTTCCGGCTCACCTGTCTTATCGATCACATCTTTTGTAATGGTACAGATACCCACTGTATCATCAGACGGGATCTCATACATCAGATCCATCATAGCATTTTCCAGGATGGAACGCAGTCCTCTGGCACCGATCTTTCTCTTTACTGCCAGATCTGCCACTTCTTCCAGAGCCTCTGGTGTAAATTCAAGCTTTACATCATCTAACTCAAACAGCTTTTTGTACTGCTTGGTAAGAGCATTTTTCGGCTCAGAAAGGATCCTTACCATAGCTTCCCTGGTAAGCTGCTCTAAGGATACCATAACCGGAACACGGCCGATAAACTCAGGGATCAGTCCAAATTTGCTCAGATCTCTTGGTTCTACCTTCCGTAAAAGTTCATCAATATCCATCTCATTGCGGTTTACCACTTCTGCGTTAAATCCAATAGAGCCTGCGCTCATACGCTGCTCTACGATCTTTTCCAGTCCGTCAAAAGCACCACCGCAGATAAACAGGATATTGGTGGTATCGATCTGGATCAGCTCCTGATGAGGATGCTTTCTTCCACCCTGAGGCGGAACGCTGGCAACGGTTCCCTCTAAGATCTTAAGAAGGGCCTGCTGTACGCCTTCACCAGATACGTCTCTTGTAATAGAAACATTTTCTGATTTCTTGGTGATCTTATCGATCTCATCAATATAGATGATGCCGTATTCAGCCCGTTCAATATCATAATCTGCAGCCTGGATCAGCTTTAACAGGATATTTTCCACGTCTTCGCCTACATATCCGGCCTCTGTAAGAGAGGTTGCATCAGCAATGGCAAAAGGAACGTTTAAGATCTTTGCCAGAGTCTGTGCCAGATAGGTCTTACCAGAACCTGTAGGTCCGATCATCAGGATATTGCTCTTTTGTACATCCACATCCATATGCTGGCAGGAGGTAACTCTCTTATAATGATTGTAAACAGCTACAGACAATACCTTTTTTGCATCATCCTGGCCAATTACATACTCATCTAAAAATGCCTTGATCTCCTTTGGCTTTAACAGGTGGATATCGTTAAAAAGAGGTGCTTCCTCTTCTACTTCTTCCTCTTCCTGCTTTCCCAACTCTTCCTCTAAGATCTCAGAGCATAATTCAATACATTCATCACAGATAAATACATTATGATTGCCGGAACCGGCGATCATTTTTCTAACCTGATCCTGTGTCCTTCCGCAAAAGGAGCAGCGGATCGTATCATCTGGTCTAATTGGCATACTATACTGTACCTAACCTTTCATATCCGAATCCATATATCCCTGCAAGATGTTCTCACGGAATTAGTGATGTGCAAGGATCTCGTCGATCAGACCATATTCTTTTGCTTCCTGTGCAGTCATGTAGTTATCGCGCTCTGTATCACGGGCGATCTCCTCATAGCTTCTGCCTGTATTGGCAGCCAGGATCTCATTTAATTTCTTCTTGGTCTTTAAAATGTTTTCTGCAACGATCTGGATCTCTGTTGCCTGTCCTCTTGCGCCGCCGGAAGGCTGATGAATCATGATCTCAGAGTTAGGCAGTGCAAAACGTTTTCCCTTTGTTCCTCCGGAAAGCAGGAAAGCGCCCATACTTGCTGCCATACCAATACAGATAGTGGACACATCGCACTTGATGTAGTTCATGGTATCGTAAATAGCAAAACCTGCAGATACAGAACCGCCCGGGCTGTTGATGTACAGATGGATATCCTTAGAAGGATCCTCTGCTTCCAGGAACAGTAACTGTGCTACGATAATGCTTGCGGAAGTGTCATTGACCTCTTCTCCCAGAAAAATAATTCTTTCCTTAAGAAGTCTGGAATAAATATCATAAGAGCGCTCGCCGCGGCTTGTCTGCTCAATGACATAAGGTACTAAACTCATATAACCATCCTCCGTTATGATCTTTATATCTGTTTTTTGCCCCATAGTGGGAATTTTTCCCAGATATACGTTTAATATACAAAACCAAGGAGACTCTCAGCAGAGAATCCCCCCGGTCTCTTTTGTACAACTTCTTTAAATTGATTAAGCCAGCTTAGCTTCTGCTACTAACAGATCAACTGCCTGCTGTACAGCTAAGTCTTCCTTCATCTGCTTAACATCGCTTTCGCTCATGTAGCTCTTTAACTTCTCAACTTCCATCTTGTAAGCTTCAGCCATCTTAGCTACTTCTTCGTCAACCTTCTCATCAGAGATCTGGATGTTCTCAGCCTTAGCAACTGCTTCCAGAACCAGTCTGGTGCGGATTCTCTTCTCAGCATCTGGACGAGCCTGTTCCTTCATCTGCTCTACAGTCATGCCTGTGTACTTTAAGTACATATCCAGAGACAGTCCCTGGCTCTGCATACGGCGAGCCATATCCTGAACCATGTTCTCAGCCTGAGCATCGATCATCTTCTCCGGGATCTCCATAGAAGCGTTCTCAACAACCTTAGCAACTACAGCGTCCTCGTTCTTGGAGTTTGCTTCGATTTCTTTCTTCTCAGCTAACTTCTTCTCAACGTCCTTCTTGTACTCATCTAATGTATCGAATTCAGAAACCTCAGATGCGAACTCATCGTTTAACTCTGGAAGTTCTTTTACCTTGATCTCCTTAACAGTTACCTTGAAGGTAGCTGGCTTTCCAGCCAGATCTGCTGCATGGTACTCGGTTGGGAAGGTTACGTTTACTTCGCACTCTTCACCGATCTTCTTGCCGATCAGCTGCTCCTCAAAGGTATCGATAAAGGAATGAGAACCAATGGTTAATGGATAGTCCTCAGCCTTTCCGCCTTCAAATCCCTTGCCGTCTACAAATCCCTCGAAGTCGATCACGGTCTGGTCACCGTCTTCTACTCCACGGTCTTCAACAGTAAGCAGTCTTGCGTTCTGCTCCTGAACTTTCTTTAATTCAGCCTCAACATCCTCTGCACTTACAGAAGCGTCTGCCTTCTCTACTTCTACGCCCTTGTACTGGCCTAAAGTAACTTCTGGCTTAACTGCTACTAATGCGCTGTATACGAATGGCTCATCTTTGCCGATCTTCTCGATGGTAACTTCTGGTCTGGAAACGATATCCAGTCCGCTTTCCTTCATAGCATCAGCGTAGGAAGCGTTGATTGCTTCATCAGCTGCATCCTCATAGAATACGCCTTCGCCATACATCTTTTCGATCATAGCCTGAGGAGCTTTTCCTTTACGGAAGCCTGGGATGGAGAAGCGGTTCTTGTTCTTGTTGAACGCTTTCTTGATCGCAGCCTTAAAATCCTCAGCGCTGACTTCTACAGTCAGTTTTGCCATATTCTTCTCTAATTTTTCTACCTGTACACTCATTTCTACGGGTTCCTCCTTGAAAATATATGTGATTCGCCCATATCCATGAGGGCGCTACACTTCAAGTTAGCATTATAGCATGACCGTCAGAAAAACGCTAGTATTTTTTGATAACTTTAATAAATTTGCGGATTATTATGCTATAATGTGTTCAAAAAGGAAAACAAACGACATCGCAGGGGGGAACCATGTCAAACAAACCTATCTATATTAAAGTTTATGATAAATTAAAAACCGCCATCAAAGGCGGCACCTACCCACCAGGAAGCTTTCTTCCCACAGAACAGGAATTAGAAACCTTATACCAGGTCAGCCGCACCACGATCCGTAAGGCAGTAAAGCTGTTGTCCGATGAAGGCATTTTAAGCGTGCGCCAGGGCTGCGGTACCATGGTCATGGACACCCGCACTACCCAGAATTACAACCAGGTAACCTCTGTAACAGAGTCTTTGAGAAAACGAGGCTACGATGTGACCACAGGAAGCATGATGATCGATGTGATCCCTGCTGACCTGGACATAGCCGCTGACCTTATGATACCAGAAGGAACTCCTGTGGCCCGCATCCAGCGTCTTCAGTTAGCAGACGGCAGGCCGGTAACATTAATGGAAAACTACATTGAATACGCCAAAGTTCCCGGAATTGAACAGCACAGTGGTCATTTTGTCGCCCTGTACCAGTTCTTAGAAGAAACCTATAACCTGGTCATTGATTCCACAAAGGATAAGATCTCTGCCAAATCAGCAGACTTTTTAGAAGCCCGTGTTCTGGATGTAGAGCCAAAAACCGCCCTTTTAGTGATCCGGCGTATTTCCTATTATGAAGACAAACCGGTAAGCATTGACCATGTGCGTATCATTGGCAGCCAGTATGAAGCCGAGATCTCAGGAAAAGGAAGGAGCAAATAATATGTGCCCTATGGAACTTGCAAACCTTGCAAAAAAAGTGGACATCAGCTGTGTTCAGGCTTTTCACACCCGTGACGAGATCGATACTATGATCCAGGCAGCCATTCATTATCACTTTGCCGCTGCTTTTACACTGCCTGCATTTTCTTCCTATGTGGCAGAAAAGCTGGCTCCTTATCCAGATATCCATACCGGCGGCGTTATCAGCTTTCCAGGAGGCGGGGATACCACTGCCCAGAAATGCAGGCAGGCAAAAGAGCTGCGTGAAGCTGGCTGTAAGGAGCTGGACATGGTTATGAATTTAACAGCTTTACGGAGTCACGAGGACCAATATGTACTAAAAGACATTGCTGCTGTCCATGAAGCAGCTGGCAAAGATATCTTAAAGGTTATCATTGAAGCACCGCAGCTGACAGAAGAAGAGATCCGCCGGGCGGTAAACTTATGTATCCAAGCGGGCGCCGTCTATGTAAAGACCAGTACCGGCTGGTATCCTGCTCATCCCACCGCTCTCTCCCAGGTACAGATCATGGCAGAAGAAGCAAAAGGCCTCATTAAAATTAAAGCCGCTGGCGGGATCCGCAGTTTAGAAACCATTCACGCCATGGAGGCCGCCGGTTGTGACCGCTTCGGCTTAGGTCTGTCTTCTGCTTTAAAGCTTTTTAAGGATCTGCCCTAAAAGCCTTGTATCCAGCATTTATAAGATACCTTTTAATAACCTTTCTGGCATTTGTTCTAAAAAGATACCCGAAACATTGTGAAATATGCCTATAAAGTCTCCATTGATTTTATAACCTTTTAGTGATATATTTTTAACTATAAGATGATATTTTTTTAACAAGCAAATACTATATAAATGCATCACTGAAAGGAGAACATTATTTATGAAGGGTTACGCAATGTTAAAAATCGGAGAATCTGGCTGGATCGAGAAGGATCGTCCTGCATGTGGACCAATGGACGCTATCTGTAAGCCATTAGCAGTCGCTATCTGTACCTCCGACGTACACACTCTCTGGGAAGGCGCTATCGGTGACCGCCACAACATGATCTTAGGACATGAGTGCTGTGCAGAGGTTGTTGAAGTTGGTTCTATGGTTAAGGATTTCAAGCCAGGCGATCGTGTACTGGTTCCTGCTATTACTCCTGACTGGAACTCCTTAGAGGCTCAGGCTGGCTTTTCCATGCATTCCGGCGGAATGTTGGCAGGCTGGAAATTCTCCAACTTCAAAGACGGCGTATTTTCCGAATACTTCCATGTAAATGATGCTGACGGAAACCTGGCACTGCTGCCATCCAACATCAGCCCAACCGATGCATGTATGCTGTCTGATATGGTTCCTACCGGCTTCCATGGCGTAGAACTGGCGGATGTTCAGTTTGGTGATACTGTTTTAGTAGTTGGTATCGGACCTGTAGGACTTATGTCTGTAGCAGGAACCAATATGCGCGGCGCTTCCCGCATCATCGCAGTTGGAACCCGCCCTGTCTGCGTAGAAGCAGCTAAGAAGTACGGCGCTACCGATTTCGTAAGCTACAAGAACGGCCCGATCTGGAAACAGGTTATGGATATGACAGACGGCAAGGGCGTTGACAAAGTTGTCATCGCAGGCGGCGGCGTTGAAACCTTCGCAGAAGCAGTTAAGTGCTTAAAGCCAGGCGGCAAGATCGGTAACGTAAACTACTTTGGCTCCGGCGATACCATTGATATCCCACGTACAGAATGGGGCGTTGGTATGGGTCACAAGCAGATTAACGGCGGTTTAATGCCAGGCGGACGTTTACGTATGGAAAAACTGGGCGCTTTAGTATCTGCCGGAAAACTGGATGTTTCCCCATTAAGCACTCATG
>JBNMGK010000463.1:0-1877 GCA_050872205.1 Enterocloster sp. | reverse complement strand
GTTACAGAAGGTAAATGAGGCGTTAAGGATAAGTCTGGAATTGCATACATAGGCTGTGAAACGTACAGTCCTGCTTTTCCAGGCTGTTCTTGTGTAAAGACAACAACAGATAATGGAGATAAAAATGGGAGGAATATTAAAAAGTGCCTGGGAAATGCTCCATGATGGGCGTTTCTTAAAAAAGGCGCTTATGATCGCGTGCCCGGTGGCACTGCAGGGAATGTTAAATACCATTGTAAATATGGTAGATACCCTTATGATCGGAGGACTGGGATCTACGGCCATTGCAGCCGTTGGTCTTGCAAATAAAGTGTTTTTCGTGTTTTCCTTGCTGGTTTTTGGCATCGTCAGCGGCGGCGGTATTTTAGCGGCCCAGTTCTGGGGCAGCGGTGATGTAAAAAATATCAGGAAAGTATTAGGCCTTTGTGTGATGCTTGCCATGGTGGGAGCATTATTTTTTGTGATACCGGCTCTTACTGATCCTAAGATGGTCATGAGGATCTTTACCACCAGTGAAGGAAGTATTGAACTGGGGGCAAAATATCTTCGGGTCGCAGCGTTGAGCTATCCCTTTATTGCTCTTACCAATGTATATGTGGCAATGCTCCGGGCCACCAATAAAGTAGTATTTCCAGTGATCTGCAGTTGCATTGCCATTGGTATCAATATCTGCTTAAACTACGTGCTTATTTTTGGAAAATTTGGCGCGCCTACCATGGGTGTAGCAGGTGCGGCCTGTGCGACACTTACTGCCAGATGCATTGAAATGACTTTGATACTTTGCTATGTATATGTAAAGAAACTTTCACTGGCCTGCGGTCCAAAGGGGATGTTTGGCTGGTCTAAAACATTTATCTTCCGTTTTATAGAAACATCTGCCCCGGTCATTGCAAACGAGTTTATGTGGGGATTGGGAACTACCATGTATTCCCTGGCATACGGACGTATGAGCGATGACGCAGTGGCAGCCATTACCATTGCAACCACCATTCAGGACATTGCGGTGGTATTGTTCCAGGGCTTAAGCGCAGCTACAGCGGTTATCCTTGGAAATGAGCTTGGCGCAGGAAAGTTAAAGCGGGCGGAAAAATATGCCACCCAGTTTTTTATCCTGCAGTTTATTGTGACCATAACAGCAGGAGTGTGCCTGATATTGGGAAGATGGAAGATCATCGGTATTTACAGCATTACCCCGGAAGTAGCCATGGATGTAAGCCGGTGCCTGCTGGTATTTGTTGCTTATATGCCTGCAAAGATGTTTAACTATGTAAATATCGTAGGTGTACTGCGAAGCGGCGGTGATACCAGGATGTGTCTGTTCCTGGATACAAGTGGTGTATGGTGCATCGGAGTTCCACTGGCATTTTTAGGCGCGCTGGTGTGGCATCTGCCTATTTACTGGGTCTATGCCCTTGTTATGTCAGAAGAAGTTTATAAGCTGATCCTGGGCTACATACGTTATCGCCAGAAGAAATGGCTTAAAAATCTGGCGATCCAGGTCTGATACAAATCAGATTTGCATTGATTTTCTCTCATTTTTTCTTGCCAGATAAAAAAAATCGTGTTAGTATAGAAAAGATGTAATATCAGAGATGATATTTTGAACTTTAGTAAACGAAAGAAAGAAGAAATAAAGAAAGGGTGTTATACCAATGTCAGGACATTCAAAATTTGCCAATATCAAACACAAAAAGGAGCGTAACGATGCTGCTAAAGGTAAGATCTTTACTGTGATCGGTAGAGAGTTAGCAGTAGCTGTAAAAGAGGGCGGACCAGACCCGGCAAACAACAGCAAGCTTCGTGATGTTATTGCAAAGGCAAAAGCAAACAACATGCCAAACGATACCATTGACCGTGGAATCAAGAAGGCAGCAGGC
>JBNMGK010000307.1:0-3626 GCA_050872205.1 Enterocloster sp. | reverse complement strand
TTCCTGGATGATAAGCTTTCTGCAGCTATTTTACTGGGATACGGAAAATATTTAAAAGAAGAAAATATACAGCCGGAGCGGTTTGTATACGCCCACTTTACCATTTATGAAGAGGTGGGACATGGTGGAAGCGCCTCTGTGCCTGAGGGCGTCACAGAAGCATGGTCTGTGGATATGGGCTGCGTTGGTGAAGGCCTGACCTGTACAGAGCGGGAAGTTTCTATCTGTGCAAAGGACAGCGGCGGTCCTTATAATTACGAGATCGTAAGCCGCCTGGTAGAGCTTGCAAAGAAAAATAACATTGGCTTTGCAGTAGATGTATACCCACACTATGGCTCCGATGTAGAGACCACGCTGCATGCAGGAAATGATATCCGTCATGCCCTGATCGGACCGGGCGTGTACGCTTCCCATGGCTATGAGAGAAGCCACAGGGATGGCGCAGAGAATACCTTCCGCCTGATCCAGGCTTATATTGGATAAAGCCTGATCTGGTGCTGCAGGAGATATAAAGTTTAGATAATAGAATGATCCTCAGCTTCCATATACTGTAGAAAGTATGAAGTTGGAAGCTGGGGATTTTTTATGGGAAAATGGATGATCGCAGGAGCCTGTGTAGGGCTTCTTCTGCCTTTTGGGACTACGCTTATGGTGACGGGAAATATGCAGGGAGCGCAGTATGTAAGACAGCAGGAGAGAATAGAGGCTGGAAATTACCGTATTCTTCTGGATCAGTCAGAGGGCAGTGAAAATGGAAAATGGCTTTCACTGGAAGAATATATCCCTTCTGTACTGGCAGTACAGATATCACCGGACAGCGAAATGGAAGCCATAAAAGCCCAGGCGGTGATTGCAAGGACCTATATAAGGCAGCAGATGGAAAGCCAGGAAGAAGCAGAAACAACAGGAGAGATAACGACGGCAGCGAAGCCACAGCAGATCAGGGAGATATCAGAAACAGCCCTGGGACTGTTACGAAAGCCCAGAGAAGAATTAAAGAAAACATGGGGAACGGATGGTTTTCTGGAAAAATACAGCCGCTTAGAAGAGGCGGCAGCCCAGACAGCCGGAATCGTGATGACATACCAGGGAAAACTTATCACACCTCTTTTTTGCAGGTCAAGCGCCGGAACCACCCGGAATGGAGGCGAAACTTATCCATATCTTTTGGCAGTTTCCTGTCCTGATGATCCGGAAGCAGAGGATTTTATCAGCTATCTGTCTTTTTCCGGCATACAGGCCGCAGAAGCGTTGAATAAGTTCCAGATCCGCCCTGAAGCATTTCCCTCAAAAGTACAGATCGTAAAAAGGGATGCATCCGGTTATGTGGAAGAAATCCAGATAGACGGTGTATCTCTTACCGGGGAAGAAGCAGCAGATGCTTTGGGGCTTCCTTCCTCCTGCTTTTTTACAGAGCCCCAGGAAAAGGGTATTTCCATTACTGTAAAGGGAAATGGCCATGGATACGGCCTAAGCCAGCACGAAGCCCAGGCAAAGGCCATGGAAGGCTGGGACTTTAAGCATATTTTGGAATATTTTTACAGTGATATTGAATTTCTCACTGAATAAAGACAGCCAAACTGGTAAGAATACCAGTGAGGTGATAAAAGGTGAAAGATAAAGTAAATCAGTTATTCAAAGATAAGCTCTTCCTGGTCATGATGGTCATCGGACTTTTAACAGCCGTGGCTGCGGTAGGAGTGCTTACAGTAGGCAGTACAGATGATAATGGCCAGAGCCCCTATTTAGAAGTGCCGGGAGGCGAATTGATGGCCCGGGAAAGCGGTCCGGAAGGAGCAGACCAGGAAAATACCGATGATAATGCCCAGGGGTTAGCAGAGGCACCACAGGAAGATCCAAAAGCCTTTGCGCAGAAGAACACAGATGAAAATGCAGGAAACAATGCACTTACAGGCGATGAAAACACAGCAGAGAACAAAAATACAGGAAATGACCTTGCAGCAGAAGCAGGTGCAGGAAAACAGGCTGCAAAAGCCCTGGTGTTAAATTTCACAGATACCAGTTCCCTTACCTGGCCGGTGCGTGGAAATGTGATCCTGGATTACAGCATGGACCAGACCATCTATTTCCCCACTCTGGATCAGTTTAAGTGTAATCCTGGTATTGTGATCCAGGCAGAGGTCAGCGACCCGGTAGCAGCGCCTGCAAACGCAAAGGTACTGGAAGTAGGTTCCAATGAAGAGATCGGCAATTTCGTTGTGCTGGATCTTGGAAATGAATATACCGCCACCTGCGGCCAGTTAAAGGAGATCTCAGCTGTTCCTGGGGAATATCTGGAAGCAGGACAGGTCTTAGGATATGTGGCAGAGCCTACGAAATATTATTCCGTAGAAGGGGTCAATGTATTCTTTGAATTAAAACATCAGGAAAAAGCCATAGATCCACTGGATCAGATGGAATAAAAGGAAACACTGAAAATGAGTACAGACAGGTAATTCTGTCGATTTAAGAAAAATGTTAGAATTTATTCACCGAAGATTCAGAGGCGTAATGTATACTCTTTTTAGAATAACAGATAAAAGGAGTATACAGATGAACATTTTATTTTTCCTGACTCCTAAAAGCGAAGTAGCTTATATTAGTGAGGAAGACACCTTGAGACAGGCTTTAGAGAAGATGGAGCACCACAAATATTCTGCCATCCCCATTATCAGCAGAACAGGCCGCTATATCGGCACCCTTACAGAAGGAGATCTGCTCTGGGGAATCAAGAACCAGTACCATTTAGATTTAAAAGGCGCGGAAAAGATCCCCATTACAGCCATTAAGCGCAGACTGGACAACCGTCCGGTAAAAGCAGATGCGGATATGGAAGACCTGATCGGAAAGGCATTAAACCAGAACTTTGTGCCTGTATTAGATGACCAGAAGTGTTTTATCGGTATCATTACCAGAAAAGACATTATCCAGTACTTTTATAAAAAAAGCCAGCAGCCGGAAGAAAAATGGCCGGGACGCCCAAAAGCAGATAAGGAAGCAGCTGTTGGATAAAATGCATAAAAGAAAAAAGACAAAAATCCAAACTTTGTGCACACTTTTTGAGAACCCTATGCTATTATAATAGACGTAACCCCCCAATACATTATATAGTTTTTGCTACACCCCATAAGAAACGAAATACCTTCTCCTGAGAAAGACCGGTTCCCCGACCGGTCTTTTTCGCGTCTAAAATTACTCATCTTTTAATTTTTTTACAGCCACACAGAATATCAGCATTCCCACACAGGAAATAATGTTCGTAGCCATACCCATTTTCAAGCCTGCAGCGTTGGATACGATACCGATGATCCATGGCATCAGGATGCCGCCAAAGCTGGCCGCTGGAAGCATAACGCCGATACTGGCTACGCTGGTCATCTTTCCGGCGCAGGCTACGGCAGTTGGGTTCATGCCGGCCATGGCAAATGCAAAGGCAAACAACAGGAGAATGGCTGTAACCTGCGTGTTAGCCATCATCAGGCCGATATAGAAGATAGTGCAGCCAATGCCCATTTTGATCATGGCGGTATATGGGTTTTTAAGAGGGAATACAAAGGCAATGAGAAGCCTTGCGATCAGTGTGGCAGTCCACATAACAGTAACTGTATAGGCACTTAAGGTGCCGG
>JBNMGK010000413.1:0-2319 GCA_050872205.1 Enterocloster sp. | reverse complement strand
GCCTTTTGCCTTTGCTGTGCGGACATAGTCTGTAGACAGCGCGTCTAACAGGTTAGAACGGGTGGTCCTGGTGATCAGGCCCATGGTAAAGGCCGCTAAAACGATACTTGGAAGGATCAGGTGACGGACGGCATCCATGGCTTTTGCCGGATTTCCTTCGATCAGGCTGTCGATCACATACATTCCGGTAACGGAAGCCGGAGCAGAGAAGGAATTGCTTAAACGGCCCGGTCCCGGGAATATTTTTAACTTATAGTAGAAGAAGTACAGCATCAGCAGCGCAAACCAGAAGGCCGGAATGCTGACACCGGTTACGGAAATGGCCCGGACGATCTGATCTAAGATACTGTTGCGGCGGATGGCGGAAATGATACCAAACAGGATGCCGAAAACAGAAGCGATCACGATGGAAAACAGGGCCAGTTCCAGAGTGGCGGGATAACATCTTGCCAGATCGTCCAGTACCGGACGGCTGGTACGGATAGAGGTTCCCAGGTCAAAGTGCAGAAGATCACGGATGTAATAGATATACTGCACCATGAGCGGGCGGTCCAGACCGTGTTTTGCACGGTAGGCCGCTACGATCTCCGGATCATTTAAGGCTCTCTGGCTTAAGTTAGCAACCACCGGGTCACCAGGTATCATCTTTGTAAGGATGAATACCAAAGTGGCAACGCCGAACAGCATAACTGCCAGATTAACCACACGTTTTCCAATAAATTTCAACTCTCCCATTTGGATCTGGTACCTTTCTATAGTGCGAATTTAAAAGCTTGAGAAAAACAAATGTCTGCTGTCGCAGCCGCTTGTTTTTCTCTGCGCTGTTTTATTTTACGTTAATTTCAGTCAGATCGATAGTGTAAGAATCAAAGATATCTACCCCATCTAATCTGCTGCTGTGAGCAATATGAGCAGGAGCCTGTGCAATTACGATGAATGGGCCGTCCTCATACATTGCATCCTGGATATTTTCCAGAACCTGGGTGCGGGCATCATTGTCAGTTGCTTCCATTGCTTCCTGGTACATTGCTGCCAGTTCTGGATCCATTTCAGCGGTCCAGCCAGCTCTCTGTCCTACAGTGCCGCCTGGAAGGAATTCCAGCTGTACGTTAGGATCGCTGTAATCTACGCCCCAGTACATAACAGTGAAACCAAGAGTTCCGTTGCGGTAAGCATCGCCGTAGCCTGCTGCCCATGCTTCTGTGGTAATATTTACATTAATGCCGATCTGAGATAAGTCATCCTTTACCTTCTGAGCCAGGTCTGTTAAAAGGATACCTTCCATATCCAGATCAGAAACAGTCATATCTACGTCAAAGCCGTCTGGATAACCAGCGTCAGCTAACAGCTGCTTTGCTTCTTCAATATTGGTGTAATCATCTGGGCGGGTTCCTTTGCTTCCCATAAATCCGTCCTGGATAATGGAGTATGGAGTTAATGTGCCTTCACCGCAGATCATGCGGATACCGGAGTAATCAAGAGCCTTGCGGATGGCTTTCTGTACATCTGGGTTGGAAACAGGGCCGCCGTACTCTTCATTCATATTCATCATAACGAAACCGATCATTTTGGTGGTTCCATTTACGATTTCTACATTTTCAGCAGATGCCAGTTCCTCTAAAGTATCATCAGTCAGGTTTAATGCAACATCGATATCTCCGGTAGACAGAGTCATCATCTGGGTGTTGGCATCTGGCTGGATCTTTAAAATGTACTTATCTACATTAGTAGAATCGCCCCAGTAATTCGGGTTCTTTTCCAGAACAACTTCCTCATCTGGAGTGTAGCTGGTCAGAATGTACATACCACTTCCTGCGCTTGCATTGTCAAGGAAGCTCTGTGCAGTATCAGCAGAAGAAGCATCTTCTGCGTCAGTACCGCCATTTTCCTTTACAACAGCGCTGTCAAGAACAGCTAAAGAAGTATAAGTCAGCTTGGAAAGAATGGCACTGTCAGGCTGATTTAAGTGGAAGATTACAGTAGCATCATCCGGGGTTTCAATGCTTTCAATGGTATCGCAGATGAAAGAAGGATTTCCCTTTAAGTTCTTGGTACGGTTGATGCTGAATGCAACGTCAGCAGAAGTGATCTTATTGCCGCTTGCAAAAGTCAGGCCGTCTTTTAACTTAACAGTCAGTGTTAAGCCGTCCTCAGAAAACTCGTAAGTATCTGCCAGACAAGGCTGTGGTGTGCCATTATTTTCATAGAATTTAAACAGGTTTTCATAGCAGGCATTTACGATCAGCTGTGGGTACTTTTCGTAAACATAACCTGGATCCAGAGTGGAGAAACCGGAACCCATGGCAACGATAACGGTAT
>JBNMGK010000184.1:0-5506 GCA_050872205.1 Enterocloster sp. | reverse complement strand
TCTTTGTCTACCAGCATTTCCAGTTTGTCTACTGGTGCTCTTAAAGCTGCCATTGCAGGAACTACTTCCTCATGGTAAGCAACTGCCTGGTCTCTGCCGCTTGGCATTGCTGCACACTTTTCAGTAATGTCGGTCAGTTTTGCAAGAGCCATTTTGGTTTCTGCCAGAAGATCAGAGGTCTCTAACAGAAGCTCTGTCTGAGTGCTTACGTCTGCTTCAGCGCAGGCACTCTTTACTGCTCCGATGGAAGTAGCAAGAGCAGTTGTATATTTGATAACAGCCGGGATGATCTGTTTTCCAGCCATATCAATCATGGTCTTTGCTTCGATGTTGATAGCCTTTGCATAGCCTTCATACTCAACTTCTACTCTGGACTCCAGCTCGGTCTTTGTAAATACGCCGAATTCTTCAAACAGCTTTACAGCCTTGTCTGTTACCAGTGCAGGAATTGCGTCTACCATGGACTTGATGTTTGGAAGTCCTCTTCTCTCAGCTTCTGCTACCCACTCATCAGAGTAACCATTTCCGTTGAATACAACTCTCTTGTGAGCTGCCAGAGTCTCTTTGATCATGTCATGTACAGCCATGTCAAAGTTCTCTGCCTTCTCCAGCTTGTCAGCTGCTTCCTTGAAGGCTTCAGCAATAATGGTATTTAATACTGTATTTGCAGATGCGATAGAATCGGAAGAACCTACCATACGGAACTCGAACTTGTTTCCTGTAAATGCAAATGGAGAGGTTCTGTTTCTGTCGGTTGCATCCTTATCAAAGTCAGGAAGGATATCAACACCTGTCTTTAAGGTTCCTCCCTGCTTGGAGTGAGTTGCTTCACCAGTATCGCAAAGCTGATCGATAACGTCCTCCAGCTGCTCGCCTAAGAAGATAGAGATGATTGCTGGCGGTGCCTCGTTTGCTCCCAGTCTGTGGTCGTTTCCCACGTTGGAAGCAGATTCTCTTAACAGGTCTGCGTGGATATCTACTGCCTTGATGATGCATGCTAAAACTAACAGGAACTGGATGTTCTCATGAGGTGTATCACCTGGGTTCATCAGGTTGGTGCCGTCATCTGCTGTCAGGGACCAGTTGTTATGCTTACCGGAACCATTGACACCTGCAAATGGCTTTTCATGAAGGAGGCATGCCAGTCCGTGGCGCTCTGCCACTTTCTTCATAGTCTCCATAACGATCTGGTTGTGGTCTACAGCCTGGTTTACACCTTCGTAGATCGGTGCCAGCTCATGCTGTGCAGGAGCTACTTCGTTATGCTGTGTCTTTGCAGGAACGCCTAATTTCCAAAGCTCCTTGTTTAAGTCACTCATGTAAGAACCAATGCGCTCACGGATAACGCCGAAGTAATGGTCATCCATTTCCTGTCCCTTTGGAGGCATTGCTCCGAAAAGAGTACGTCCTGTGTAGATCAGGTCTTTACGCTGTAAGTATTTTGCACGGTCTACAATGAAATATTCCTGCTCAGGTCCTACAGAAGGAACCACACGCTTTGCAGTGGTATTTCCGAAGAGACGCAGGATACGCAGCGCCTGCTCGTTTACTGCCTGCATGGAACGAAGAAGTGGTGTCTTCTTATCCAGTGCTTCGCCCTTATAGGAGCAGAAGGAGGTAGGAATGCAAAGGGTAACGCCGATGGCGTCTTCTTTTAAGAAAGCCGGGGAAGTACAATCCCATACTGTATAACCTCTTGCTTCGAAAGTTGCTCTTAAACCGCCGGATGGGAAGGAAGATGCATCAGGCTCGCCCTTGATCAGTTCCTTTCCAGAGAATTCCATGATAACTTTTCCGTCTACCGGTGCTGAAATAAAGGAGTCATGTTTCTCAGCAGTTACTCCGGTCAGTGGCTGGAACCAGTGGGTAAAATGGGTAGCGCCATGTTCAATGGCCCAATCCTTCATGGCATGTGCCACAACGTCTGCAATACTTGGATCCAACTCAGCGCCATCTTCGATGGTCTTTTTCAGTTTTTTGTACACGCTCTTTGGCAGGCGGTCTCTCATGACTGCGTCATTAAATACGTCCTTACCGAACATCTCTGAAACACTTACTACTTCGCTCATAGATTCTCCATCCTCTCTTGCATTGATTCTTTTCTTTTTCATAAATCCTCATGTCGGGATGTTTTTCTTCAGCCATTTATGGCACATCCCTTACTATCTTTGCATAAAAACTTAATTTTTTTAAGTTTAACAGCACCAGGTAGTAAAAAAGGCGCTCTCCTGATATAGAGAACGCCTTCGTTCTTTCTTAAAATAAACCATTTCTTTTAAAATTGCAAGTGGTTTTTTAAAAAAAGATTTTTGTATTATACTAACTTATTTTCAGGCCTTGCCAACAGAGCCGAACAGCTCCATTTTCTCTTTTACAGTAGCCTTAATAGCTTCTGCGCCTGGAGCTAACAGTTTTCTTGGGTCGAAGCCCTTGCCCTGTAAGTCTTTTCCAGCTTCGATGTACTCTCTGGTTGCTGCTGCAAAGGACAGCTGGCACTCAGTATTTACATTGATCTTGGCAACACCAAGGCTGATAGCCTTCTTGATCATATCAGCTGGGATTCCAGTACCGCCATGAAGAACTAATGGCATATCGCCAACTTCCTTCTTAACGTTCTCCAGAACTTCAAAGTTTAATCCCTGCCAGTTAGCCGGATATTTGCCATGGATATTGCCGATACCTGCTGCCAGGAAGTCGATGCCCAGATCTGCGATGGCCTTGCACTCCTTAGGATCTGCGCACTCACCCATACCGATAACGCCGTCTTCTTCGCCGCCGATGGAACCAACCTCAGCCTCTAAGGACAGACCCATAGCATGTGCGATCTTTACCAGTTCCTTGGTCTTCTCAACGTTTTCTTCGATTGGATAATGGGAACCGTCAAACATAATGGAGGAAAATCCTGCTTTGATACACTTATAGCAGCCCTCATAAGTACCATGATCCAGATGCAGAGCAACAGGAACGGTGATATTCAGTTCATCGATCATAGCGGTTACCATAGCTGCTACGGTCTTGAAACCGGTCATGTATTTTCCTGCGCCTTCAGATACACCCAGGATAACAGGGGAATTTAATTCCTGTGCTGTTAAAAGGACAGATTTGGTCCACTCAAGGTTATTGATATTGAACTGGCCTACTGCATATTTGCCTGCTCTGGCTTTTTCAAGCATTTCTTTTGCTGATACTAACATTTTTACTCCTCCTTGAACTACTGCAATTTTTGTATTGTGTCCCCAGATCCTGCAGACACATATCTTTGTTAAATATATAACTTTGTTATATTCTTAACGTTCTGTTTCATTATAAACCATATTTTTGTAAAAGGGAAGCTATTTTACGCGATCCCAAGGATATTCTTTACAGTTTCACCCATTTTATCCACATCGCATTCTGTGTTGTGGCGGATCACTGCATTACGCAGCTCTTCTACTGCCTTTGGAACCTGTGTGCCGGACACTTTGGACAGTTCATCTACTACTGCAAATTCATCTTTTCCTTCTACAGCAGACTTGTCCTTAATAGCCTCTAAAACGCTGTGGGAGAACTTGTATGGGCTTGCGGTGGAAGCAATCACAGTCTTTGTCTGATCTCCTGTTTCTGCCTTGTATGCGTTATAAACAGTGGCAGCAACACCTGTATGGGTGTCAATGAGATAACCGGTATCTTCAAAGATCTTGCGGATGGTTGCCTCATTCTGTGCCTCAGTTGCAAAACCGCCTCTGAAATCGGACATAAACTGGCGCATATTCTCAGTTACAGTATAGCTTCCTTTTTCGGACAGATCCTTCATTAAAGCTGCATCTGCTGCTGCGTCACAGCCTGTGCTTAAGTAGATCAGACGCTCTAAGTTGCTGGAGATCAGGATATCCATGGAAGGAGAATTGGTTAAGATAAATTCTCTCTTTCTGTCATAGGTTCCTGTGGTAAAGAAGTCATAAAGGACTTTATTGTCATTGGAAGCGCAGATCAGAGTTTTAATCGGCACACCCATGTGCTTTGCAAAGTATGCTGCAAGGATGTTTCCAAAGTTGCCGGTTGGAACTACAACGTTGATCTCTTCGCCATTTTCGATCTGCTCATTTTCCAGCAGTTTTGCGTATGCGTATACGTAGTAAACTACCTGTGGAACCAGACGGCCGATGTTAATGGAGTTTGCGGAAGAGAACTGGAAACCAGCCTCTGCCATTTCTTTTTCAAGTTCTTTGTTGCCAAACAGCTTCTTTACACCGGTCTGTGCGTCATCGAAGTTTCCATGGATAGCAACTACACTGGTGTTTTCACCTTTCTGGGTGCGCATCTGCAGCTCCTGAACCTTGCTGACACCGCCCTTTGGATAGAAAACGATAATACGGGTTCCTGGAACATCAGCAAAACCTGCCATAGCTGCTTTTCCGGTATCGCCGGAGGTAGCGGTTAAGATCACGATCTCCTTGTCTGCATGGTTCTTCTTTGCAGCGGTAGTCATAAGATGAGGAAGAATGGAAAGAGCCATGTCTTTAAAAGCAATGGTGCTTCCATGATAAAGCTCCAGGAAATAAGCGCCGTCTGCTTTTGCTAAAGGTGCGATCTCCTCTGTGTCAAACTTGTCATCGTATGCATTTGCGATGCAGGTCTTTAATTCTTCCTCTGTATAGTCTGTCAGAAAAAGCTTCATCACTTCATAGGCTGTTTCCTGATATGTCATTCCCGCAAGCTGCTCTAAGGTCTTGTCCAGCTTCGGGATCTCTGTAGGCATGAAAAGGCCGCCGTCTTCTGCCAGACCCTTTAATATGGCCTGTGATGCTGTAACACTTTTCTGTCCGCCTCTGGTACTTTCATAGGATAATGCCATGATTTTTCTTCCTCTCTTACTTTTCATTTATTATTTTTTCAGCCAAACCAGCGCATGGCTGAACTGTAACATTTATTTTGGAAAAAGTGTAACATATTTCAATGCGTGCCGCAATATAAAAAAGTTTTTTTAGAGTTATGTGAGTATGCTATACTGGTGTCAGAGTAAAATACAGGACATCATTGGAGGTAACATATATATGACCTATGATAATATAGTAACCGGAATTTTTAAAAAACGCCCTAACCGTTTTATCGCCTATGTAGAGGTAGACGGGGATGTGAAAACCTGTCATGTGAAAAACACCGGCCGCTGCCAGGAGCTTTTAGTGCCTGGATGTACAGTGGTTCTGGAATTTCATCCTAAAGCAAGGGAAATGAAGCGGAAAACGGAATATGACCTGATCGCAGTTTATAAAGGGGATCTGCTGATCAATATGGACTCCCAGGCACCTAACCAGGCCGCTTTGGAGTGGATACGTGAGAAAGAGGCAAAAGGGATTTCTTTAGAAAATGTTGGAATTCCAACAAATGTGAGAAGAGAAGTGACCCACGGGGATTCACGGTTTGATCTGGCTTTTGAGTTGAAGGATGAAGTGACTGGTAAAACAGTTCCTGCTTTTATGGAAGTGAAGGGCGTAACACTGGAGAAAGAGGGGAATGTATTTTTCCC
>JBNMGK010000282.1:0-3885 GCA_050872205.1 Enterocloster sp. | reverse complement strand
TTTCAAGATACCATTTGAAAGAAAGGAAATGCTATGAAAATATCAGATAAAGGACTGAATTTAATAAAACGTTTTGAAGGCTGCCGGCTGACAGCTTACCAGGATGCAGTGGGAGTCTGGACGATTGGCTACGGCACCACCACTGCAGATAAGATTATCACAGGCACAACTATCTGCCAGGGCTTGAAAATCAGTCAGGTCACAGCAGATGAATGGCTGAGACAATCTGTTGACAGAAAGTATGGTCCAAAGGTGGACAAGTACAGCAAATATGAATGGAACCAGAACGAATTTGACGCCCTTGTAAGTTTTTCATACAACATCGGCTCTATTGACGGGCTGACTGCTAAAGGCACACGTACCCGTTCTGAGATAGCAGCCAAGATCCTGGAGTATAACAAAGCCGGTGGAAAGATATTATCTGGTCTCACCCGTAGGCGCCAGGAAGAGCGAAAGCTATTTTTAACACCAGTTACAGTTAAGAACGGCTGGTGTCAGGAAAATGGAGGCTGGCGTTTCTATAAAGATGACGGTTCTGGGGAATACGTTTCTGACAAATGGCAGCAGGACGGAGACAAATGGTACTGGTTCGATGGCACTGGTATGATGGTATCCAACACCTGGTACCAATACAAAGGCTCTTGGTACTACCTCGGCCCCGACGGTGCCATGCTTAAAGGCTTACAGACGATCAATGGCAAATGGTACTACCTGGATCAGACCGGCCGTATGGCAACAGAACCAGTAGTTCTTACCCCGGATCAGGACGGCGCTCTCTATTATCCCGGTCTTGCAAAATAATGTAAATCCGCTGAAAAACTTTAGGTTTATTTTGCTCTATTAGTCACAATAAAGTCACAAATGAAAACAAGAAACCTAGGAAATACAAGGTTTTTCTTGATATTAAATTTAAAAAAGACTTAAGAAAAGCTTTATTGGATATGCAGGTAATATAGTATATAATGAGTCCAGAAGAAAAACAAGCGACACCGCAGGTGGCATTTGTTTTTCTTGGGCCATTAACGAAGGTTCCGCCTGCGTTAGCAGGCAGTGGAGCGCATTAGCGCGGGAACCTGAGTATTAGAGCGTGGTTAAAGAAATGATTGTTGTTATAGAAAAGGAGAATTTATATTGAGAAAATATTATTTATATGCAGCAGTATTATGCAGCGCAGCAGTTTTAGGCCTTAGCGGCTGCTCCAATAAAGCAGATGCGGCGACTACACTGCCACTTGTAAATGAGTCAAGACCGGTAGTTGTGGAATCCCAGGAGCCAACTTCTTCTGCAGAAGAAACTACGGTTGTAGAAACCGTAAGCGGCACTATTGAGAGCGCAGAAGAGCAGCCACAGCAGGCAGAAGAAGCTGTTCGACTCTATGGACCTGCTACCCACATGGAAGACGGCAGGTTATCCATTGACAGCCAGGCAGATCAGGGATATCAGGGGGAAGTGATCTTAAACGTTTCCCAGGAGTCTACATACGTGTTAGATGCGGTTTCCGGTATGCCGGTAGAACTTTCTGATATTAAGGACGGAGATACCATCTATGCCTACATTGGTCCGGCAATGACCATGAGTCTTCCGCCAATGACAAACGCAACTATGATCTTTGCAAATGTTCCGGCAGATTTTAAGGTTCCGGACTATGTAACAGTTAAATCAGTAGTGACAGATGCAGCTTCTTCCCAGTCTGTACTGACTACTATGGATGGTACAGAATATACACTGGCAGATGACTGTGCAACAGTACCTTATCTTACCAGAAATATTGTTACATTAGATGACCTGACTCAGGGCAGAAAAGCAGTGGTATGGTCTGATGAGGAAAATACAGCTACCAGGATCATGGTATTTGCAGAATAAAAATTGAATGAAAGAATTAAGGGACGCGCCGACTGGCGCGTCCCTTTGCTATCTAGTTTCCACACTCAATACTGATCTCATTAAATTTCGTAAGAATATGATCAATAGTAGTATTCTTTTTTTCTTCCCCTGCTTTATCGATCACTGCATGTCCCTGGTGCATCATTAAAAGCCGGTCACCATATTCTACTGCAAAGCGGAGGTTGTGGGTGACCATGATAGTGGTCAGGTTTTTCTCACGGACGACTTTGTCAGTCAGTTCCATGATGGTTTCTGCTGTTTTGGGGTCTAAAGCAGCGGTGTGCTCATCCAGGATCAGGAATTCGATTGGAGTCATGGTGGACATTAAAAGTGCCATGGCCTGGCGCTGTCCGCCGGAGAGAACGCCTACTTTTACATCCATTTTATCTTCCAGTCCAAGGCCAAGAGAGCGGAGGGATTCACGGTAGAATTCCAGGCGCTGTTTGTTGGTTCCAGGACGGAGATTGAAGGCTTTACCTTTATTGTCTGCTAAAGCCATGTTTTCAGCAATAGTCATAGAAGGGCAGGTTCCCATGGACGGGTTCTGATAAACGCGGCCAATGCGGCGCTGACGCTTGTATTCAGGCATTTTGGTAATGTCTTCTCCACCGATGATAATACGGCCGTCATCTAAAGGAATACTTCCGCAGATGATATTTAAAAGAGAAGTTTTGCCGGAACCGTTGCTTCCTACTACAGATACAAACTGGTGATCTTCAATGGATAAGTTAAAATCATTAAACAGGCACATTTCATTTACAGTACCTGCGTTGTAATATTTATGAATGTGTTTTAATTCAAGCATGGCTCTTTACCTTCTTTCCGCCGGAAGGGCTTACTACAAGGATGATCAGGAATAATACAGAAGTGATCAGCTTCAGATCGGATGCAGTGACAGGAATGGAAAGATCCAGTCCTCCAATGTGCAGATCGTTTAACAGCAGCGCAATGGAAACGCAGGCTTTGTATACAATGGAACCGATGATAACAGCAGTAGTGGAGCGGATAAAGCCAACTCTCTTTAACAGCTGGGTTCCGATGATAACATTTGCAAGGCCGATGACCATGGTACCAGTACCAATGGAGATCTCAAAGAAGCCTTTCTGCTGGCAGTAAACGCTTCCTGCAAGAGCTGCAAAGCCGTTTGCAATAGCAAGACCGACGATCTTTACAAGGCCCTTATCTTTTGCAAGAGAGGTAACTAACACATCGTTATCACCCACTGCACGCAGCAGATATCCGGAACGTGTCTGTAAGTAAGCGTCTAATAACACCTTGCAGATCATAACGATCACAAACAGGATAATGGTCACCATAAATGGTGATGCAGTTTCCGGCACATGAGCGGAAAGGAAGGAATTGGAAAAGATAGTTTCCTTACTAAAAATAGGAAGATTTGCTTTTCCGGCGATCCTTAAATTAATGGAATAGAGGGCCGTCATGACAATGATACCGGAGAGCAGGTCACGTACCTTTAATTTTACGTGGATAAGACCGGTGATACAGCCGGCTAAAGCACCCACTGCAAAGGAAATGAATAATGCTGCTACAGGTGAAATGGTACCGATGAAAGGAAGCCCGTTTGCAATGCCTGCTGCAGTTACAGCAGCGCCAAGTGGGAAGGTGCCGTCTACAGACAGATCCGGGAAATCCAGGATCTTATATGTGATGTAAACGCCCAGAGCCATAATGGCATATACAAGGCCTTCTTCCAGAATACCGAAAATGATCGTTGTCATGATGTTCCTCCAATTGTTTATTGTGTTCTCTCAAAGTCTTCCTTGCACCTGCTTTTGTGGCTGATTTTCCGCCATTTGCACTCAAATTTCATCAACGTACGCACCGCGTACGCCTCAAAAATTTGCATACAACTGACAAAAAATCTTCTCACAAAATCAGATACAAAAAGACTTCGAGAAAACACTTGTGTTCCTACTAAAATTACTCTGTAATGCTGTCAAAGAGCTCAGCAGCATTTCCTGTTAAAGACTCAGGAAGAGT
>JBNMGK010000031.1:0-15942 GCA_050872205.1 Enterocloster sp. | reverse complement strand
GGGCATGGCTCTCCGCCTCTTTGCATATGTCCCGGAACAGTGACTCTTACTTCGCTGCCGGTAACTTCCTGGATACGGGCTCCGATCTCGTATGCAACGGAAGGATAGACAACGCCGTTTTTCTTCTTTTCTTTTAATTCTTTCTTGGACATGGCGGCATCTTCTTTGGAAATAGCCCCCTCTGCCACTGCAAGAATGGAGAAACGCTTTCCTGCTTTGGTACGCTTTGTAATGGCATCGCAGACTACCTGGATATCATATGGCACCTCCGGAAGAAGGATGATATCTGCACCGCCTGCAAGTCCTGCATATAAGGTAAGCCAGCCAACTTTATGGCCCATAACTTCTACAATAAAGACTCTTCCGTGGGAAGCGGCTGTTGTATGGATACAGTCAATAGCATTGGTTGCCACATCTACTGCGCTCTGGAAGCCGAAGGTCATATCTGTTCCCCAAAGGTCATTATCAATGGTCTTTGGAAGAGATACTACGTTTAAGCCTTCTTCGCTGAGCATATTGGCAGTTTTCTGGCTTCCGTTTCCGCCTAATACTACCAGACAGCTTAATTTCAGTTTTTTATAGGTATGTTTCATGGCTTCTACTTTATCCAGGCCATTTTCATCAGGAACCCGCATCTGCTTAAATGGCTGACGGGATGTTCCCAAAATGGTTCCGCCCTGGGTAAGGATACCTGAAAAATCCGCTGGTTTCATGATCTGATAATCTGCATACATAAGGCCTTTATATCCGTCTTCAAATCCGATGATCTCTACATCATCCAGCATGTTGTACAGGGACTTTGCCACGCCGCGCATGGTTGCATTTAATGCCTGGCAGTCGCCGCCGCTTGTTAAGATACCAATTCTTCTCATATTGCATTTCCTCCATAATCAGAAATCTGGATTTTTCGTTGTTGCCCATAAGAATCATTTTGACCCTTCTGATACCGAATTGCTCCGTGCTTTGCACTCTCGCAATTCTAAAAACATTCGTAATCCGCTCATTTTTCTTCAAAAAATGGCTTCTTACTCATGTTTTTGGCGGGTCCCAAGTTCAAAAATCCTCCTGCAAGCAAGCTTGCGTCGGATTTCTGGCCTTTTGACCTTGGTATCAATATATTCTAGTATACCCATTTTGTAATTATAGCGCAAAGGTTTTCAAGGGGCAAGCGCATTTTCTGCGGGATTGTGAGGGTTTTAACCGGTTTTGGGCAGCAAAAAACCTGCAGATAATGGATTTGATTTTTCCAAAACCTGCAGGTTTGAATTTATAGACTCATGAACCCCGCGCTGACGCGCTCCACTGTCTGCTGACGCAGACGGTTCATTCGTTAATGGCTTGCGAAAAACAAATGCCACCTACGGTGTCGCTTGTTTTTCTCTGCGCTCATTATATTATGATCCACGCGCCTTGCTTTGTACCGGCATCACAAACGTTACTCGTGCAGTTAACTCAGTCCAGGCTGCCTTACGGCACACGAAAGGTCCTGCTTAGTGCTGCTGCATTCCTGCCCTGACACGGTTCACAGGTTTCCGTTGCGTAAGACCCAAACGTCAACGCCACTTACACAAGGCAGCTTTGCAATGGTCGGTCCGGGGCAAGGCATCACCTCTGCTGGAGCGGATTGCAGATACAGGGCACCGCTATCTCCCCGGCTGCGTGGAAACTTTATGACAAATTTATGCCTATCCAGTATACCTGTGGGGCGTGTTTTTGTCAAGGGATTATCTTGTTATCCCTGTTTTCCTCTGTTATAATAACCCTCAGAGTGTTTTTACAGATAAGGAGAGTTTTTATGAGTCATACAAAAGAAAAGCATGACCAGTATTATGAAATGGCCAATGCGCCCATTAGCCACATTATACCAAAGCTTGCGGCGCCAACCATTGTCAGTATGCTGATCAGCTCTATTTACAACATGGCTGATACATTTTTTGTAAGCCAGTTAGGCACCAGTGCTTCCGGCGCTGTAGGCGTTATCTTTTCCGCCATGGCTATTATCCAGGCACTGGCATTTATGATCGGAATGGGAAGCGGCAACTATATGACCCGTTCCCTTGGAGCAGGTAAACGGGAACTGGCAGAAGAGATCGTTTCCATCGCCTTTTTTACAGGTATTATCATGGGACTGGTGATCACTGTTTCAGCTACCTTTAATATTCACAGAGTTGTCCTGCTTTTAGGCGCAACAGAGACCATTGCACCTTATGCGGAAGCCTATGCACAGTATATTTTTATTGCAGCGCCCTTTATGATCTGCTCTTTTATTATGAACAACCTGCTGCGCTTCCAGGGAAAGGCATCTTATGCCATGGTAGGCATTACCGTAGGCGGGCTTTTAAATATTGCACTGGATCCGCTGTTTATCTTTACCCTTGGAATGGGAACTGCAGGCGCTGCTCTGGCTACCGGACTTTCCCAGTTTATCAGCTTCTGCATCCTTTTATGGATGTGCAATCATCAGGAAAGCTGTATTTCCATCAGCATTCGCAAATTCCGCCCGAAACTGGCTATTTACCGTGAAGTTCTTTACGGTGGTATTCCTTCTTTGGGACGTCAGGGAATTGCCAGTGTGGCTACTATCCTTTTAAACTTTATGTGCCAGCCTTATGGTGACGCTGCTATTGCGGCTATGTCCATTGTCAGCCGTTTTATGTTCTTTATCAACTCCGTTATCATCGGCTTTGGTCAGGGTTTCCAGCCGGTCTGCAGCTACTGCTTTGGTGCCGGACTTTATAACCGTGTAAAGAAAGCATGCTGGTTCTGCATCCGTGTAAGTACCATCATCCTTCTGATACTCAGTGTGATCTGCTTCCCGGCATCCCACGCTATTATCTCCCTGTTCCGCCGCAATGATCCGGTGGTTATTGAGATTGGAACGCTGGCTCTCAGACTGCAGTTGATCACTCTGCCTCTTCAGGGCGCTGTGATCATGGGTAATATGATGCCTCAGTCCATTGGATACGGCTTTCGGGCAACTTTGGTGTCTACTGCCCGTCAGGGAATTTTCCTGATCCCGCTGCTTGTAGTTTTAACTTATACTTTAGGACTTCTGGGTATCCAGTGTGCCCAGCCACTGGCAGATATTGCTACATTTTTACTGGCGTTATTTGTGATCCGTGGTATTTTTAAGGAGTTCCCGGAAGATGTTTCTTCTTCCTCAGCTCAGTAAAAAAGCCGGACATCATTTCTGAACATTCTTCTTCTAATATACCTGTAACAACCTGAGCCTGGTGATTGAAGCCAGGCTCTTTTAATAAGTTAAGGACGGAACCTGCGCAGCCTGCTTTGCTGTTCATAGAACCAATGACCACTCTGGGGATTCTTGCCTGGACAATGGCACCGGCACACATGGGACATGGCTCTAAGGTCACATACAATGTACAGTCTTCCAGACGCCAGTCTCCTTCTTTTTTGCAGGCCTTTTTAATGGAAGTGACTTCTGCATGGGAGAGAACGGTTTTATCCGCATTTCTCCGGTTATAGCCTCTTGCAATGATCTGTCCATCTTTTACAAGAACGCAGCCAATAGGTACATCTCCTATTTTGGCTGCTTTTTTTGCCTGTTTAATGGCTTCTTTCATATATTTTTCGTCTTCTGCCTTGATCTTTGCAGCTTTCGCCTCTTCCTCTAAAGCTTTCAGACGGCGTTTTTCATTTCTTGCTTCCCACCGGCGCTGTCTGGTGGCAAGTCCTTTCTGGGTGGCTTCATCCATGGAGTATATCTGCCTTTCTTCTAACTTTCTTCTAGCTTTTTTCTAAGTTTGTCTGTTGATTATAGCATATTTACTCCACATTCTCCATCCTTACATCTGCATACCAGTAACCAAAACGGCCATCCTGGGCCGGCTGTGTCTTTGCAAGGACAAAATGCGGGAATCCAAACATGGATGCCATGTATTTTTCGTTGCTGTAATAGTGTCCGGGCACTCCCAGTATGTAACGTGCTCTGGTATGTTTTTCATCACCGACTCTGGCGAAGATGAGATAACGGTAGTTGTAAAAGCCGTGGAGAAGAAAACTGTTGTTGCCATATCCCCAGTTTTCTCTTGGAAGAAGCCCGATATCCTGAGGACGGATAGTAAGGATCTCGGCAGTTCCCGGACTGTCAAAGGCCTGCATTTTGGGATAATGTTTCCGAAAACGCTCCCAAAGCACCTCCGGCCCCCATTTTTCTTCTTCAGCGTCCAGGCGCTCTAAATCCTTTGGATCTCCAAGAGGGATCTCCTCCTGCTGGGGCGCCTGGACAGTTGGACGGGATGAAGACGGGGAAAGCTGAGGTGGCTGATCCGTAGGTGGTTGCGGCGACTGATCTGCAGACGGCTGTGGCTGTTGAGCTGTGGACTGCTGTGGCTGCCGATCTACAGGTGACTGTGGCCGTTGATCCACGGATTGCTGTGCCTGCTGATCTACAGGCTGCTGCAGAATTTCCGGTTCCGGCGTATCCTGCAGCGTATCAGCTGCTGTTGATGATGTGTCCTGGACTGCCTCATCGATTTCCCGATTCAGCTCTTCAATCTGCTTTTTCAGCCGTTCATCCCGCTCCTGTATATCATCCGGCTTTTTTTCCACTGCCTCTGCCAGTTCCAATTCTGCAGCCTGGGCCACTGCATCTTCCCAGACAGTCTTGTATACACGCCACTCTTCCCCTTTTTCATGGATGATCAGTCCGGTGCAGCCATCCATGGAATTGCCTGTCCCCATTACATTTTCCACATTTATAATGGTGCGGAACTCACCACAGCCATTTCTTATAAAGATATTCCCTAAAAAGATCTCCTGACCTGATGAGATCAGATAAACACCTATATCATTTCCGCCTGTATACACTTTTTTTACGTTTACGCTAAGGCGGCATTGTCCGTTTCTGGACTCCAGCTTTGCAAAACCGATATTTTTTCCTTTTTCTTCCCCTTCATAAGCATAAATATACGATATTAACCTGCGATAACCTGCCATATCCTCACTCCTTGCTTTTAACAACTGTTCCATTTTATAAACCGGGGATCTGCAAAGAAATCCCATCAGTATTTATTGTATGCACAAGGAGTAAAGCTCTATGTCTTTTTATTTTAAATATCGATAATAAGGTATCATTACAACGGGAAGAGTCACCACCCACGCCAGGACAGTTGCCACATAATATCCGTATTCTCCAATAAACGCAGGCAGCACAGAAACAGAAAATACTCTTGCTAAAAGCTGTAAAAATCCGGCATACATAGGGTATTTTGGATGTCCCAATGTCTGAATGGCGATTCTGTACAAATACATAGGCGCCATAATAAACATTCCCAGCGTGATCACCCGCACATCTGCCACTGCTACATGAAGCGTCTGGGCATACAGCGGATCAGACGGTGATAAAAACATTCCCACAAGGACCGGAGCCAGGCTCTGGACCAGGATATTTAAGACAAATGCCAGTGCCAGACCAAAAAGCACTACCTGGTGCTGTCCTTTCTTTACCCGGTCTTTTAATCCTGCGCCAAGATTTTGTCCAATAAACACAGACAGTCCGGTCTGAATAGCCATGATCAAAGATTCCAGCATGGTAAATATTTTGGTTCCAGAAGAAATTCCCGCTGTAAAATATGGACCAATGGCATTTACATTTCGCGACACGAAGCTTCCGCCAATGGTGATCACTGCACTGTTTACAAACATAGGCAGCCACAGACTGACCATCTGCTTTAACAGGCTTATATCCAGTCTCCAGTAAGACAGATCTCTGGTAAATATTTTACTTTTAAACAGCGGGACTAAAGCGATCACCATAGATACAAACTGGGCAATCACAGTAGCTGCAGCTCCGCCTTTTACCCCCCAGCCCAGGTGTACAATAAATAACACATCCAGGACTATATTGATCACCGTAGCCACTGCCACAGAATGAAAGGTGACCTGGCTGTTTCCTTCTGCCCGTAAAAGGGCTGCTGCTGCGTTATAGATCAGAACAAACGGAATTCCCAAAAGTACAATGGAAAAATATTCCCCTGTCATCTGGATCACCTCTGCCTGCACTTTAAACAGCCTGAAGAACAGATCCAGATTCGTTTCCGCAAAAATAAGGAGGAACAGAGAAAGAAGCAGCGTAATGGTTCCTGCATTTCCAACGATCTTCTTTACCTTTTCCTGATCCCCTTCCCCTACGCTGTAGGAAGCCAGAATACTTAAGGTATTGGAAAAATCCCTGGCAATGGCGTTTAAAAGCCAGGTGATCCAGGTACAGCTGTTTACAGCTGCCAGTGCCTGAATACTAATATATTTACCTACGATCACAGCATCTGTAATATAGTATAACTGCTGAAATATGTTCCCAAAGATCAGCGGAATAGAAAACAGGACCACCAGGCGCACCGGGCTTCCTTCTGTCATGTTTATATTCCTGTTTTTTGCTTTTTTTACTGTACCCGTCATATATGTTCCCTCTTAACAGTCTTATTCTGTAAACAGACAGGGCTGCTGCAGTTTTATTTGCAGCAGCCCCAGGCTTGTTTTTGCTTATATTTTATTATTTTATTTACATCTTAGCCATTGCCTGTTCATCTGTGTAATGCTCAAACCAGATATAATATACTTCCTTACCAGGATCAGAAACAAGGTCATGGTCTGCACCCGCAGGAATGAAGCTCCAGTCACCAGCGTGATGCTGAACAGTCTCCATATTGTTTTCTGCCTTGTAACCTACGCTCATGTGGAAATCAGAATCACCTAAGCAGTAATTCCACTGATGAACCTTTGGATGTCCCTTTTCTACAGTGCCTTCGCCAATGGCTCTGGTGGTTCCCAGAATAATTCTTCCATGCCACTTCGGGCAAAGAATCATTCTTGCCTCTGTATTTGGTCCTTTGCAGTCCTGAATGTACTGAACGCACTCGCTGTGGAGACGGAAATACGGAAGACGGATATGCCATCTATTAAATCCAGCCTTATCATATTCATTCATCTCGATCACATTGTAAACGAATTCCATATCCTCTATTGCATGGATCTCATATTTTACTTTGTCCATAAATGGAACATAAAAAGCAACTTCTGTGATCTTATGTACTCCGTCACAGTCTGTCAGTTCACCTTCTCCTTTTCCAAAGAAGATAACCACTGATTTATCTGCAAAAAGCTCTGGAGATACCTTATGTCCAGCTTTCAGAAAGCATTTGAAGCTCTGGATACCGCCATGATATACGCCTGGAAGCAGCTCTACCTTTGCAAAGCCATTGTCATCATACTGTGCTCTTGCAGCGATGTCTGCTGCTTTCTCTACATAAAAGTTCTTCTCGTATTCTCTCTCCATTTTTTAACCCGCTCCTTTTTTATAATAGCTGCTGTTTTATTAATGTTTCAGTTTATCTTCCAGCTTATCGCCCTTTGCAAGAGTGACCATAAAATCACGCTCTCTTGTATAATGCTCATACCATACATAGAATACTTCTTTGCCTGGTTTTGCGATCAGACTGTGGTCTGGTCCTGCTGGAACAAAGCTGAAATCTCCGCCTCTTTGAATGATAGGATCCTGATGATCTACACTCAATTCAAATTCTGCATTGTCAATGCTGTAATTCCACTGTGCAACAGTAGGATGTCCTTTTTCGTCAGTTCCTTCTCCTACAGCCCGTACAACTCCCATTAAGATCCTTCCCATCTGTCCTGGTCCTACAACCAGCCAGGAAGTGGTATTTGGACCCTTGCAATCCTGGTCATAAACCTGTCCATCTGTGTACTTTAAGAAGAATGGCAAATGAATATGGCTGTGATCAAAACGTTCCTTATCCCACTGGTTCATATCTACCACGCTCATGATAAATTCCATATCATCTACTGCATGGATCTCAAAAGGAGAATGATCAAAATCAGGAAGATAGAATGATAATTCTGTAATGTTGTGGGCTTCTTTCGTATCTGTTACGTAGCCCCGGCCCTTTCCAAACATGTATACAACGGTTTTATCTTTATACAATGCCGGTTTTACTTCGCAGCCTGCTTTCAGGAAGCATTTATAATTTCTGATGCCTCCGTCATAACTGCCTGCCAGCACCTCTGTCTGAAAAAATCCATTTTCATCATATTGAATGTGGATGTCTTCATTTCTTACGATATAATAACCTTCCATAAATGCTACCTCTATTCCATTTCGCCTTTCGCCAGCTTCACAATATAATCACGGCTGCCTCTGGTAAACTGCTCATACCATACATAGAATACTTCCTTACCCGGCTGTGCGATCAGGCTGTGATCCGGTCCTGCTGGAATAAAGCTGAAATCGCCTGCCTTTGTATGAGTAGTCTCGCCGTCAACAGTAATATCAAAATCTGCATTTCCAAGGCAGTAATTCCACTGATGAACTGCAGGATGTCCCTTTTCATCGGTTCCTTCTCCTACGGCCCGTACAACTCCAAGAATCACATGGCCTAACTGCTTTGGATTTAATACATGCCAGGATGTGGTATGAGGACCTTTACAGTCCTGATCATAACGCGGGCATTTGCTTAATGGTCTGAAATACGGCAGTCTCACATGGGACTTGCTGTAATCTTCCCAGTCATAGTCATCCATTGTTACAACTGACTTGATAAACTCCATATCTTCAAAAGCGTGGATCCTGTATGGATTTTTGTCAAATGCAGGGAAGTAAAAGCTGATCTCCTCTTCAATGGAATTAACGCCATTTTGATCTGCCACATATCCCTTTCCTTTGCCAAACATGTAGATGACTACTTTATCCTTGTACAGCTCCGGAACAATCTCTGCTCCTGCTTTCAAAAAGCCCTTGTAATTATGGATACTGCCATCATGGCTGCCCTCCAGAAGTTCTGTAAGGGCAAAGCCATGTTCATTGTAATCTGCTTTTATTTCTTCCGCTCTCGCAATATAAAATTTATTCATTTTCCTACCTCACACTGCAGACTGGAAATTTAGCCGTAAATACCATCCTTGTAATCTTTGAAGATCTGCTGATATCTTTCAAGGAACTGCTCTCTGGTCTCTACACCAGCAACATATTTTGCCCAGTTCTCCTGCATATCTGTATAAATGGATGATGGCATGTAAACGAAAATGTTCTCAACAGCCTTTCCTTCATCAATGGTATCAATTACGTCTTTTGCAATAACAGGAAGTTTATCAGATACTTCCAGGCCCTGGATTGCTGTTGGGCTTCCCATGGTTTCCTGATGCCATAATCTTGCTGTATCAGAGGATACTAACCAGCTTGCAAAATCCTTTGCGCAGGCAACCTTGTTTGGATCTTCATTCTTGGTAACGCTGACAGTAATTGTTGCAATTGCCATCTTATTCTTTGCTGCATCATTAGAGATTGGCAGGATTCCCTGTTTTACATAGTCTAACATTGCAGGATTTGCATTCTGGATATTTGGTGTTTCGTAGGAACCTTCACCAATAAGCATTGCACACTCTTCTGCGAAGAATGCATTACGGCAGGTCCATTTATCTGCAGAAACAGCACCTTCCTGTGCATAAGGCATTAAGATCTGCTCATAAGTATCCAGAAGATCATTCATTTCAGGATCATTTGCAAGATCAACATCTTCTCCGTTCATCAGCTTTGCAAGAACTTCTTTTCCGCCGTCTTCCTTGTCTAACATCCAGTAGTTTCCTACGTTGTTAAACAGGTTCAGATAGGTCTCTGCCCATGGAAGCATAAATGGCTGAATGCCTTTTTCCTTCAGGTCCTTGCAATACTGCAGCAGTTCATCTCTTGTCTGCGGCATATGATCCCAGCCTGTTTCTTCCAGAATCTTTGTATTATAAAGAATTCCGGTTCCTTCCATTGTCATTGGCAGAACCAGCATTCCATAATCGCCGTCTGTACCATTTGCGATCTGTGCATCTGTCAGCATTTCATAAGCAGGACAGCCAGTGCTTAAATCTTCACAGTACTGCCACCAGTCCTGTCTTCTTACACCGTAGCCAAGGTTAATAATGTTTGGCAGCTCTCCTGCTGAAAGAGCAGATACTAATAAGTCATCATATTTATCAGAGCTTGGGAATGTGGCTGTGATCTCACCGATCTCCGGATGCTCTGCCTTATATGCATCGATCAGAACATCAAAGTTATCAGTCCACTGTCCTAACGGAAGCATAATGGAGATATCTACAGAGCCTGCTGGAAGACTCTTAACATCGATTCCTTCTTCCTTCGCTGCTTCTGTCTGTTCTGCTGAAGCTGCTTCAGAACTGGCTTCTGATTTGGCTGCTTCTGTTGCCGGTGTGCTGCTGTCAGAAGAACCACATCCGGTCATTCCGGTTACTGCCATTGTTGCTGCCATAAATAACGCCGCTACTCTTCTTTTCTTCATAAACTGCTTCCCCTTTTATCTTAAAAAATATAATGTTTTTTATTTGCAGGCCTTAAATTGACCTAACCTTTCACTGCACCTACAGTTGCTCCGCTCATAACCTGTTTCTGAGAAAGTACAAAGAAAACAAACAGCGGAAGAATGGATAATGTTACAGCTGCTACTGCAACATCCCAGGAGAACAGTGCCTCATTAAACAGAGACATCATCGCGATCTGGATGGTACGCAGCTGCGGCTTTGTAAGGATGAACTGTGTCATCAGGTAGTTGTTCCAGTATTTTAAAACTTCCAGTGATACAATGGTAAACATGGTTCCCTTTGTCAGCGGGAATACGATCCTCCAATACAGAGCCATTGGAGAACATCCGTCAATTACTGCGGATTCTTCGATCTCTAAGGGAAGTGCTTTTACAGCTCCTGTAACCAGGAAAACTGACATTGGCATTGAAAATGTCCAGTTGCTTAAAATAACTCCCAGATAATGATTTCCCAGCTTTAAAAGTCCGATCATCTTTGCAAATGTGCTCATAATACACTGGAACGGAACGCTCATTCCACAAAGGATCAGTACAAAACAGATCTTTGTAAACCAGTTATTATGACGTGTGATCCAGTAGCCGGTCATTCCGCTTAAGATCACAGTACCAATAGCAGAAAACACAGTAACGATCAGTGTGTTTAAAAGAACCTTTAAAAAGTTAAGTCTTTTCCATGCTTCTGCAAAGTTCTTTAAAGTAGGCTCATGAGGAAATGCCGCTATATTGGCTGCGATCTCCGGATAAGGCTTAAAAGAGTTTAATACAGTAAAATACAATGGTATCAGTACGAGGCAGCAGCTGAAGATAACAAACGCAAGTGTCAGCCCCACCTGGATCCTTTGATTCTTTTTCACTATAAAGTCACCTCATTTCTGGAAGTCAGCTTCATCTGACCAAAGGAAACTGCCAGCAATACAATAATAAACAGGATGGATTTCGCAGCACCAAAAGCGATCTGATTGCTTCTGAATGCAGTTGCGTAAATGTTCATCATAACACCTTCTGAAGTTCTGTACGGATTTCCGTTTGTAAGGGAAATATTAGTATCATACAGAAGCATTGCCCAGTTAATAGCGATAAACAGGCATCTGGTAGTCGTTCCTTTTAAAAGCGGAAGTGTAATGGATTTAAGAATAGTAAACTTGGAAGCTCCATCTACAGTAGCCGCTTCGTAGTAATCTCTTGAGATAGCTGCCAGACCGGAATTGTAAATGATCATCAGGTATCCGGAAAGGGACCAGGTCATAACGATGACCAATGCCCAGAAAGAAGATTCCGGAGTTGTGAACCACTGCTGTGAAAACCATTTTATACCGCTCCAGTTTCCAAACTGAACAAATACATTCTGGAAAATGAATCTCCATAAAAATCCAAGTACGACGCCGCCAATGATACGGGGTGCATAGATCAGGGCTCTCCAGAAGTTCTTATATGGAATATCTCCGGAAAGTACATACGCCCAGGAGAAACCGATCAGATTGGAGATCACCACAACGAAAATGGAGAATTTAATGGTAAACCAGAAGGAAGTCCAGTATGTTGCATCTTTTATGGCCCGTAAATAATTCTTGATCCCTATAAACTGAAAAGTCGGATCAATTCCGTTCCAGTTTGTAAAGGAATAAAAGATCTCGCTTACAAGAGGAATCAGAAACAGCAATGCAAACAGCAGCATGGTTGGTCCCATAAACAACGCACTGTCGCTAATTTCCATTATCACTTTTTTCGTTTTTATGGCTTTTTTGTTGTTCAATCAAAAACATCCCCCTTCGCGATTGTCAATTGTGTATAACAAAAAATGTTTTTTCTCATTTATTATGGTAATATGTTACCATTTCCATTTCTTTTTTAGTACACACATTTTTGACTTGAAGGAGGACTTTTTTGACCTTTGTTTTATTCTGATTTATTTACTCTGACGATACTGGGCCGGAGTCATGGAACAGGCCAGCTTAAACTGGCGGGCGAAATACTTTGCATCAAAATATCCCACACGGTCGGCGATCTCCATAACGGTCAGATCTGTAGAGCTTAATAATTCCTTTGCCTTTTGTATCCGTATATTATTCAGATACTTTGCCATTCCGATCCCTGTATGTTTTTTAAAGGCCCGGCTTAAATAATCCTTATTTACATGAAAATAATCTGCGATCTCCTGCTGTGAAAGTTTCTTCATATAATTAAGTTCCAGGAAATTTACGATCTTGGACATCATTCCCGAAACATTCTGAATGTGTTTACGGCATTCTATGAGCCTGGAAACACATAAAAGGAAATACTGGTCCATACGCATTTCCATCTCTGTCCACGGCCCTGGCAGCATATCTCCAAAGGTTTTTACTGCCATATCCGCAAACAGCTCTTCCTCTGGTATTTCAGACTCATTTCCCCATTTCCGGCATGCAGCAAAAAAGCTGTCCCAAAGATTTCGGTACCGTCCTATAGTCACTGGCAGCTTCTCTGTTACAAAGGCAGACCAGAGCCCCAGCTGTTCTTCAAAGGCAATGATATTCCCCAGTATAATAGAGGAATACATGGCATTTTCCAGTTTCAGGCTTTCTTTCAAATGCATTTTCTGCATATCTCCTGTGTAATATTCCAACATAAAAATACCAGTTCCGGATATATAGTCTGCCGCCGTTTTGGCTTCATTCCATGCAGTTTCCAGTTCCCCGGGGAATCTGCAGACACTGCTTACTCCCAGGTGGATCACACAGTTTTCACTGACTGCCAGCTTTTTTAATTCCTTTATTTCCCCGCTAAAGTCTGTGGTTCCTGTTCCATAGATCAATATAACAATGTCCATGGAAGGCTTCATATTCTGAAATACAGTGCCTTTTCCCTCTGACTCTAACTTATCCTGGATGCGGTTTACAAAGCGGCTTAGCTTTAACAGATATCCCTCTTCGTGGACAGGAAGTGTGCTTCCGCTGCAATGAAGGATCTGACACCGGTCTGCTTCCCGCAGTGGCTGTGAGATCCGCTTCAGTTCTTCATAGGCTTTCTGAGCCAGTTCTGAACGGAACAGTTTTCGCATAAGACCATGCTGATAATCTGGTGACATATGTTTAAACTGTTTATCTACCGCAAATTTTTCTTCTGTATCAGCGCCTTCTTCTATCTGGGAAACAGCTTTTAATACAGCTGCCTCCAGCTTGTCCTGCTCAATAGGCTTTAACAGGTACTCTAAAGCCCCCAGAATGAACATGGCCCGTACATACTGAAAATCATCGTGACCGGAAATAACAACTGCCTTTGTATTCAGATTCTGGTCATTGATATAATTCATAATATCCATACCAAGAACAGTTCCGATCACTACATCTACAATGAGAAGTTCCGGCTTCTGTTCCTGTAAAATATTGATGGCGTCACCTACATTATCTGCTGTCAATACAGTATCAAACCCATATTTCTCCCATTCCAGAAGCAGCTGTATGGCATCTCTCACATGACTTTCATCATCTACAATAAGAACCTTCATTCCTCTACCTCCTTAAATGACCTGGCTTTTGGGGGAACTGTAAATTCTACACTGGTGCCATGCAGATTGTTGGCATAGATCTTAAACTCACAGCTTCCAAAGCTTAATAACAGTCTTGAAAATACATTTTCCATTCCAATAAAATGATTGTGTCCATTTCCCTCTTTTACATAATACTCTAAGGCCTTTGTCTGTTTTTTCTCTTCAGAATTTCCCTGATACAGCAGTTTGGACCGTATCTGATCAATGGTTTTGTTGATCTTTTCCACTGTTTCATCAGAAACAGGTACTCCGTTATCTTTTACAAGGACGTGAAGCATTCCATTTTCCAGCTGGATCTTTAACTTAATAACGCCATTTTCTTTTTTCATCAAATTTCCATGAGTAATAGCATTTTCAATCAGGGGCTGTATGGTCATTTTAGGGATCCTGATATCTGCTGCCGCCGGATCCACTTCATAGTCAAATACCATTTGCCGTTCAAACCGCATCTGCTGCAGGGCCACATAGCGTTTTACATAATCCACTTCTTTCTCTATCTGGACCATACTTGGTTCTAAGACCATTGCATAATGAAGCATCTGTCCAAAGGAAGAGATCATCTGATACTGCTTCACATTTTTGTCCTTCAGGGCATTGGTTGCAAAACACTGGATCACATTATAAATAAAATGAGGATTGATCTGGGCCTGCATGGTACGAAGCTCTGCTTTTGTATATGCTAACTTCCACTCATATTTCTGGATGGCATGTTCTTTTAAAGAGGCCATCAGCTTTTCAAAGGAAGCCATCAGAGAACCGATTTCATCATTTTCATGATAGCTGATATATTCGCTGATCCGCTTTCCTGTATCCCAGCTTCTGTTTTCCCGCTCAATTTCCATATAGTCAGTGATCTGCCGCAGAGATTTAATGTATCTTAATATCCTTCCTGAGGCAATGATCCATAACAGCAATACTAAAATACCAAATATCAGCAGTACAGAAAGCATCTGCGTAACAGTCAGTGCATATACGCTGTTAGTAGGAATGGTTTTTATGATCCTCCAGTTAAAATAACGGGAAGCGATCTCAATTTCAGATAAAAATTCATTTCCATACCGGGTAAAAATACCATTCTGGTTCCATTCTGAATAAGAAGGATAATACTCTAAAAAGCTCTTCATCTGTGCATCCGGATCACTGGATGCTACAATAATATTTTCTTCATTCAGCACATATACGGTTTCCGACATATTGTATACAATGCTGCAGTTTTCTGTAATAAATGAAATAGGAAAATCAATGGCAATATAGGCAATCGGTTTTATGCTGGCAGGTAAATCTGAAATAGGCAGCCAGATAGTGATCACCTGTTCATTTGCCGGATATTTATCCAACAGAGAAATATTATGACCATAATCGGATTTCCAGTGGGTAGGTTCAATATAAATGTCACTGTAGCTTTCCATAACCGGTGTATACAGACGTTCTGATGACTCCCTGCTGAACATTTTCAGGATCCTTGGCTCATACAGAATGGAGAAATCACCTCCTCCTTCTGCTGTATCACCCTCATTTCCCGGCATTACCAGATAGATCTGGGAAGCTACGGTAGACGCATAATACACGGACTTAAAATAGTCAACGATCATCTCTTCATTATCTTCCAGGTCTTTCTGGCTGTGATTGTTTTTCAGGAAACGCATCAGCTGATGATTAATATAAACCGACTTTGTTGCCTTGATCATACTGCTGATATAATGATCAATATTTCGTCCTGATATCTCAGAATTAACAATGATCTGATTTTCGTACCGGCTGACTGCATTTTTCTGCATAGAAGAATAAATATAACAGGAAAATATGATCGCAAACACAATGGTTACAATGGTAATGTCCCAAATGATCTTTCTTCCGATACTAACAAATTTTCTGTCCTTTTTCTCTGCCATAAACCTCCTCCAGAATAAAGCTCAGATATTCTTTTGATTTTCTTGCGCAGAGCCTGCTTTCCGGTTTGGAAAAAATTTCCAGTGCCAGAGCCTGATCATATCCGATATCCTTTAATGCCTGAATGATCTCCCTGAAATTTATATGTCCATGTCCTGGATAATAACG
>JBNMGK010000235.1:0-4674 GCA_050872205.1 Enterocloster sp. | reverse complement strand
GGTTATAAGGACGCCATTGGATTTGCGGTAATGATCCTGGTACTTCTCATTAAGCCTTCAGGACTCATGGGATACAAATTTGAAGAGAAAGTTTAAGGAGGCAGCATATGAAGAAAGAACGTTTTTTCGGAAAAAACGGACAGACTGCCTTCCTTGGAGCAGCAGTTCTGGTTTTACTGATCTGTTATATTGACAATTTTCACGGCGGAAGCGCCTGGATCCCTACTTATTTCCAGCATGTGGCAGTGAACTGCCTGATCGCAGCTATCCTGGCATTAGGATTAAATTTTGTATCCGGCTATTTAGGCCAGACTTCCTTAGGCCATGCAGCATTTTATGGCATTGGTGCCTATACAACAGCCGTATTATTAAAATATACCAACATCAGTTTCTGGATCACCATTCCTGTGGGACTTCTTCTGGCAGCTCTTGTATCTATTCCACTGGCAATGGCTTCCCTTCGTGTAAAGGGACAGTTTTTGATCGTTATCACCTATGCATTTTGCGAGATCTTACGTTTTATTGCCATTAATACAGCAGCCTTAGGCGGAACAGCCGGTATACCGGGACTTAAATCCCCGGAGATCTTTGGTATTAAGATCACCAAGCTGGCAGCTTCCAGCAAAGGAGGTTACATTCTGATCCTGTTTTTGATCGTAGCGGCAGTAGCATTTTTCGCATGGAAGACAGAACATTCCAGGATCGGCTATGCTTTTTCAGCCATCAGGGAAGATGAGATCGCAGCCGTTGCCATGGGTATTAACACCAAGTATTATAAGGTACTTGCCATGGTGATCTCAGCGGTGATCTGCAGCATTGCAGGAAGCTTCCAGGCAGTGTTTGCAAGTATGGTCAGCCCGGAGCTTTTAAACTCCACCAAGTCCATTTCTATTCTTACTATGGTAGTCATCGGTGGACGCAGAAGCATAAAAGGTATGATCTTAGGAGGTATCCTTCTTACCATTCTTCCTGAGTTATTCCATTCCGTAAAAGACATTGCAGGACTGACCTTTGACCCATGGATGATCCTTTACGGCTTCCTTCTTGTATTTATGATGCGTTTCAGACCGCAGGGCATCTGGGGCGTGACCAAAAAAGAAACTGCAGAAGTAAAAGAGGGGTGATGGATATGCTGCTTGAGACAAAAAAAGTAACGAAAATATTCGGCGGACTTCACGCCAACAGTGATATTGATTTTTCCATTAATGAAGGCGAGATCGTAGCTATCATCGGACCAAATGGTTCTGGAAAGACTACCTTTTATAATGTACTTACAGGAATTTCTCCTGCAACCAGAGGACAGATCATTTTCAAGGGCAAAAACATAGAAAAAATGCAGCCGGAAGCCATTACCCGTCTGGGGATGGCCCGCACCTTCCAGAATATCCGTCTGTTTGGAAATATGACAGTAGCAGAAAATATTATTATTGCCCGTCATTGCAGAAGAAAGACCGGTATCTGGGACTCTTTAATAGGAAGCTCAAGACTTAAAAAAGAAGAAGCGGAAAACCAGGAATACATTAAGAAATGCCTGGAATATGTAGGCATTTATGATAAAAAAGACTGGCTTGCTAAAAACCTTCCATACGGCATGCAGCGCCGACTGGAGATCGCCAGAGTCCTGGCAACAGAACCGAGCCTGATCTTACTTGATGAGCCGGCAGCAGGTATGAACCCACATGAAAAGGATGAGCTGGTGGAGATCATCAACCGCCTGAAAGCAGAGAAATATTCCATTATCCTCATTGAACATGCCATGCGTATGGTTATGAATATTGCAGACCGGGTGGTAGTATTTGACCACGGACAGAAGATCGCAGAAGGACTGCCGCAGGATGTAAAGAACGATCCTGTTGTTATTGAGTCTTATCTGGGAAAGGGGGCATCTGCAAATGGCGATGCTTGATGTAAAAGACCTGAATGTATATTATGGCAAGATCCATGCTATTAAAAATATAAGCCTTACAGTAGAAGAAGGAGAGCTGGTTTCTCTGATCGGGGCAAACGGAGCAGGAAAAACTTCTCTTTTAACTGCGATTATGGGCCAGATCCCGTCTACAGGCCAGATCAGCTTTGAAGGCCAGGCAGTCCACGGAAACGGAACCATGGAGATCGTAAGAAACGGTATGACCATGGTACCGGAAGGCAGACGCGTATTTCCAAGAACCTCTGTTATGGATAACCTGCTGTTAGGCGCTTACAGCCGTAAGGACAAGGAAAATGTAAAAGGCGACTTAAATAAGATCTTTGAAATGTTCCCAAGACTGTTAGAGCGTAAAAACCAGCTGGCAGGCACTTTATCCGGCGGCGAACAGCAGATGCTGGCTATGGGACGCGCGCTGATGTCAAGACCAAGACTTCTGCTCTTAGATGAGCCGTCTATGGGACTTTCACCAAGACTGGTTGACCAGGTATTTGATACCATTGTTTCTATTAATAAGTCAGGAACCACTATTATGTTAGTAGAGCAGAATGCAAACCAGGCACTTCGTGTGGCAAAAAGAGGATATGTAATAGAGACTGGCGAGATCGTTCTTTCTGATGACGCAGATAAGCTATTGTCCAACCCGCAGGTGAAGGAAGCATATCTGGGCGGTTAAATTAAGGAAGAGAAAGGCGGGAGCAAAGGTGAAAGTACTGGTATGGTGTGCTACTGCAGAGGACTGCAGGGTATTTGAACAGTATAATAATGGAAGAATTGAGTTTGAATATACTCCGGATACATTAACAGAGGAAAATGTTTCCTCCTGTAAAGGTTATGAGGGGATCGTGATCCAGACCAGGTGCATGATCACAGAAAAGGTAGCAGAGTGTTTAGCAGAGGCAGGAGTAAAATATATCGCCTGCCGTTCCGCCGGTTTTGATCATGTAAACCTGGAGGCCATAAAGAAATATGGCATCAGGGCCTGCAATGTTCCCTTGTATTCCCCAAATGCCATTGCAGAATATGCAGTGATGGCATCCATGATGGCGCTGCGGAAGGTAAAAAAGCAGCTGCACATGACAGAAAGAGGAGATTATACCTTAAAAGGCCTGCGTGGTCAGGAACTGCGTGACCAGACCATTGGTATTATTGGAATCGGCCGGATCGGTATGGAAAGTCTGAAAATATTCTCCGCCTTTACAAAAGATATTTTACTCTATGACCCTTATCCAAGAGAAGACGCAAAAGCAATGGGAACCTATGTTTCTCTGGATGAGATCTACGAAAAGTCTACGCTCTTAGTATTTCACTGTCCTTTTACAAAAGAAAATTTCCATATGGTAAATGGTGACAGCATCTGTAAAATGCGTACAGGCGTGGTCCTTGTAAACCCGGCAAGAGGGGGACTTTTTGATTATCGGGAAGTTTACGAGGGCTTAAAAGAAGGAAAGATCGGTGCCCTTGCAATGGACGTTTACGAGGATGAAAAAAAATATCTGCGTAAGGACCTGAAAGGGGAAAGTACAAAAGATGCTGTATTTGACCAGCTTCTTTCTATGGAAGAAGTGATATACACAGCCCATACTGCTTTTTATACAGACCGTGCGATTTTTAATATGATCGAGACCACAGTGGAAAATCTCTGGGAATACGGACAGACAGGAAGCTGTGCCCATGAACTGACCTAAGAGAGTGTTTACGGGGCAAAGGGTACAAAATCAGGGAAAAGAGGAACCTAGATATGGAAAAAGAGTTTGATATATTAACAGGTGCAAAACGACTGGATGAAGTACGGTTTTCCAAGATCCGTACAGTTATGGATATGGTAGCTGACCTTCGTGCCAAAGGGGAAGAGGTGTTATCCTTAAGTGCCGGGGAACCGGATTTTGACACACCGGCTCCTATTAAAGAGGCAGTGATCAAGGCCCTGGAAGAAAATTATACCCATTATGGCTCCAACAGAGGCTATCCGGCTCTTAGAAAACTTCTGTCAAAGAAACTGGAAAAAGAGACAGGTGTTTCCTATGATCCGGAAACAGAGATCATTTTCACCACCGGCGGCGCGGAAGCTTTGAACAACGCTTTTATGGCAGTGGTAGATCCGGGGGACGAGGTAGTGGTATTTTCACCGGCTTTCATCACTTATGAAAATCTGGTCCATATGTGCGGCGGAAAGCTGGTAAAAGTGCCTTTAAAGAAGGAAAATAACTACCAGATCGATATGGATGATCTGAAAGCTGCTGTTACAGATAAGACAAAGCTTCTGGTCATGAACAATCCAAACAACCCAACAGGCGCTGTTTACAGCAAAGAGTGCTTAGAGCAGGTATGTGAGCTGGCAAAGGAGAAGAACTTTCTGATCCTTTCCGATGAAATGTATTCCAGACTGGTGTATGGAGACGGAAAATTCTATTCCATCGCATCTTTCCCGTATATGAAGGAGAGGACCATTATCATCAATGGTTTTTCCAAGACCTATGCCATGACCGGCTGGAGAGTAGGCTATGTGGCAGCTCCTGCAAAGCTTCTGCCAAGTATCTTAAAGGTACATCAGTACTGCAGCACCTGCTGTCCTACCTTTATCCATGTGGGTCTTGCAAATGCACTGGATCTGCCGGAAACAGAGGAGGCAGTGTGCAAAATGGTAGATGAGTTTGCAAAGAGACGGAAAGTGCTGATTGAAGGACTGGATCAGATTCCGGGAATTACCTATGTGAAGCCGGAAGGCGCTTTTTATGCCATGGTAGATG
>JBNMGK010000087.1:0-8854 GCA_050872205.1 Enterocloster sp. | reverse complement strand
GTACAGTGACTTGTCGCCGGTTTCCTAACTTGACATTCGCTCCACGGAAAACCTGCTTTTCACAAAGCAGCAACCTCACGTTTCTTTGCTATCATGTCACAGCTGTTCTAAGATAACATATATTCCAGGGAAATGCAAGCATTTTTTTGTATTTTTCTAAATAATTTTTATCCGGTCTTTTATCAAAAAAGGAAACAGGCTTTTTACCACCTGTTTCCCCTTATTCCGCCCTGTTCTTTCTATATTAATAGATCAATCATTCCCCTTTAATATAGAAGAAACAGATATTATTTTATTAATCTTCACTGCAGATAGGCTCTTCCGGTTCTGTGAAATAGGAGCTTACATCGCTGTCATCATCTGCAGAGCTTAAAGAACCGCTGGAGCTTGTTTTAAACTTTACTCCGTCACTGGTCTTAACAGTGGTGCCCTTCATAACCTTTCCTGATGAGTTTACCACATAATTGCTGCTATCGATCTTAAAGCATACATACTTCTGTCCGTCAGTGGCTTTCTGAAGCTTTCCTTTATAATAAAGGTAATTGTCCTTTACACCTGTATAACCACGTCCATTTTCACTGAAGCAGAAATCGCTCTTGTTGCCGTCATCCTCTTCTACTTTCATTTTTCCATGCTGTACGCAGCTCTGGGACTTGGTGCCAAAGTAGAAGGCAGTCCAGTTACTGTCACCGGAACCAATATAAACCTTTTTCAGGCCATAGACCGGATTTCCACGCTTATTAAATAAGTAGGTCTTTCCGCTGATCTTGGTCAGGTCCTGGGTAGTAAGGCGGTCAGAATCTGCTGCTTTTGGCTTGCCGTTATTTGCAAAATAGAACCATTCCACATCTCCGTCATAGCCTTCAATATCTTCCGGCGGCTCGACAGAATACCAGCCGATCTTTGCCTTTCCGTCAGTGCCAAAATACATATAGTCTTTAATGGAATCAGAATTGCCTCTTACATTCTTCCAGCCCATCTGTAAAATGCCGTCATCATCGAAGCAGTAATAAATACCATCGATCTTTCTGGTGCCATAATCTCCGTTGTCGCTTCCGTCACTTGGCACATACTTTTTACCGCTGGTACCAAAGTAGAACCAGTACTGGCCATCTTCACCATAATCCACGCTGCCGCCTTCTGCTCCCGGGATCACCTTATTATAATTTTCTTTGTAATCATCTGAGGGATACAGCTTCTGCCAGCCGGTACGCATTACACCATCATCTCCGGTATAATACATATCATCTAAGATCCAGCCTGTTTCCATACGGCCGTTTCCATCAAAATGATACCATTTATCATTGATCTTCTTCCAGGTATCATCAAGAGTCTTTCCTGTACTGCTAAAATAGTACCACTCTTCTTCCCCGCCGTCAGAAGTAGTCTTCAACCACTTATCTGTGATCATAATACCATTGCTGTCTACATAGTAATTAGAATCCACCCAGGCATCTGTAGCCATGCATCCTTCTCCGTTCAGATAACGCCACTGACCATCTGCACCCTTTTTCCATTCATTATATACTTTGTTTCCGTTGCTGTCATAATAGACCCAGGTGTTATTTTCCTGAGACCAACCCTGTGCTGCCATAGCCGGAAATGCTGCCAGCCCTGCTGATAAAAAAGCTGCCAGAAACCAGGCTGCCTTTACGCTCTTTCTCATATGCCCTGTTCCTCTCTTCTTCTGCGTTCACCCCGAAAACTGCTGCAATTTGCTTTTTTGCATGCAGTCTGCGCTTTATAACTATTGTATCAAGAGTTTTGCCATTGTTCAACCAGATTAATCTTTCAATTCTATTACAAGAATCTGTCACAGGTATCCAAATTGCTTGACGTACTATATGAAAATAGACTATACTCAATTGGAATCCTGTAAAATACAAACGTAAACATTATAATATAGAAGAAACGAGGTTAAACAATTTATGTGGCTTGCCGACGGTTGGAAAGATTATGAAGTAATTGACTGTTCCAAAGGTGAAAAATTAGAGCGCTGGGGAGATTATCTTCTGGTGCGTCCAGATCCTCAGGTGATCTGGGATACTCCAAAGAAGCATAAAGGCTGGAAAAAGATGAACGGACATTATCACCGCAGCAGCAAAGGCGGCGGTGAATGGGAGTTTTTTGATCTGCCGGAACAGTGGACTATTAACTACAAAGAACTGACCTTTAATTTAAAACCTTTTAGTTTCAAGCATACCGGTCTTTTCCCGGAGCAGGCTGCAAACTGGGACTGGTTTGGTGATAAGATCCGCAAAGCAGGACGCCCTGTAAAGGTATTAAACCTGTTTGCCTACACCGGAGGTGCTACACTGGCAGCTGCCAAAGCAGGAGCCAGCGTAACCCATGTAGACGCTTCTAAAGGTATGGTTACCTGGGCAAAGGAAAATGCACATTCCTCCGGCCTGTCTGAAGCTCCTATCCGCTGGATCGTAGATGACTGCGTAAAATTCGTAGAGCGTGAGATCCGCCGCGGAAACCATTACGACGCCATTATCATGGATCCGCCATCTTATGGCCGTGGTCCAAAGGGCGAGATCTGGAAGATCGAAGACGCGATCCATCCTTTAGTAAAGCTTTGCGTACAGCTGCTTTCTGATGATCCGCTGTTCTTTTTGATCAATTCCTATACTACCGGTCTTGCTCCATCTGTTCTTTCCTATATGATGGGTGTAGAGATCGTTCCGAAATTCGGAGGAACTGTAAAGGCAGAAGAAGTAGGTCTTCCAGTTTCCCAGAATGGTCTGGTACTGCCCTGCGGCGCTTCCGGACGTTGGGAAAAATAAATATAATACAGTTACAGGCTGCTGGCAGATTCCAGGATCATATTTCATCTGCCAGCAGCCTTTTTACATCCAGTTTTCCCCATCCCTGCTGGTTATGGGGAAGTCCTAAATCTACCGCCCGTTCCCGGATCCGCAGTTTCACATCTTTATTGCTCATGGACGGATATTTTTCCAAAAGCAGGGCAATGGCGCCTGATACAAGGGGCGTAGACATGCTTGTACCTGATTTTATAAAATAGTGCCCCGGTTCATTACAGCAGCTGATAATGCCACAGCCTGGAGCTACAATATCTGGTTTGCACACACAGGCTTTCGTAGGTCCTCTGCCGGAATAATCCACCATTTTACTTCCCATAACCTCCACTTCCTTGTGATCATCAGAGCAGCCTACTGTGATCACCTTCCGGCTGATCCCCGGTGTCGTAACTGTGCCTGGTCCAGGTCCATGGTTTCCAGCCGCCACCACTACCACCAGACCATCATCCCAGGCTGCATTTACCCCTTTTACCAATGCTGAATTCTCTGTCATTTCCTGACGGGTAAGAGAGCCTACAGAAATGTTCACAATGCGTATTCCATACTCTTTTCTGTGCTCCCTGATCCAGCGAAGTCCCATCAATACATCTGTGGCATATCCATTTCCTTTCCGGTCCAATACTTTGATCCCCAGAATGTCACTTCCTGGTGCGATCCCCTTAAAAATGCCCCCGGACGCAGCTCCGCTTCCTGCGATCATGGCAGAAATATGTGTGCCGTGGCCATTATCGTCATAGGGGAACTTTTTTCCATGGACAAAATCCTTAAATCCCAGTATCTTTCCTTTCAGATCTTCATGAAGGTAAATGCCTGTATCTAAAACTGCAACAACCACGCCTTTTCCGGTGATTCCCTCCAAAGACGCTTCATCACAGTGAATTTCCATTCTAGCCCGATTCACATTAAAAAACCCTTTTCTTATACTGTATGCGCAGAAAAAAGCTCCGTACCTGTCAGTACGGAGCTTTTTTCTAAGGATTTCGGATTTTCAAAAAGGGTTGAAGGATAGTTCTTAAACTTTCGTGCATTTCTTATGTAACTAAAGTATATCATGCAATCGCCGGAAATGTTTGAATGTTCTTTGAATAGATTATTAAGAAAGTCTTAAGATTGCAGACTTCACTTTGTAAGCGAAAGAACAGATTCGTAAAGTGTTTTTTTCAGCCTTTCCAGGTCTCCATCTGCAAAGCAATAGCCGTCCATACCACAGGCTTTTGCCCCTTCAATGTTATTTGGCAGGTCATCAATAAAATAGCACTCTTCCGGCTTTAAGCCAAAACGCTCAAAGAAGTGTCCGTACATTTCTTTCTGAGGTTTCATGCACAGCACTTCAGCGGAAAACAGGATCCCGTCAAAGCAGTCCACTGCCGGCAGCACATCCTTATAGCAGGTAAGCAGACGCACTGATGCATTGGAACACAGATAAATACCATAGCCTCTTGCCTTCAGATCCCGGATCAGATCGCCCATTTCCGGTTTTGTAACCATATTATACTCATGCCAGTGGTCAAAGCATTTCACAGCCAGTTCTTTTTCTTCCTCTGTATCCAGACGGCTGATCATTTTCTTGATTCCATCTGCCTCTGTGATCACGCCCATGTCTAAAAGGACCCATTCCGGAGAATCAAACACTGCTGTGCAGACTTTCTTTGCCAGTGCCTTGTCATCTGTAAAATGGCTGCATACCGGCATACCAGAATAATCCACCAGAACTTTTCCCATATCAAATACAATATTCCTGATCAAAATAGCCCCGCCTTTCTGCTCTGGGCCGCGCCAGAGCCTTCCGTTTATCATTATACAAAAATGCCGGACGTTCTTACCTGCACAGATCACTGCCAGGCTTCAAACCTCCGACATTTTTAATGTTCATTCTCTTTGTAAAGACCAGTCTTATTTTGCCTCTGGCTTTTCTACCTGAACGATCGCAGCTTTCTGCATTGGAATACGGCAGTTCTTGTTGCTGCCGAACTCTACGATCACGGTATCATCAGTCATATCAATGATCACACCGTAGAAACCGCTGGTAGTAAGAATGGTATCTCCTACAGCAACGCTGCTTAACATCTCCTGCTGTTTCTGTCTTTCCTTCTTCTGTGGACGGATTGAAGTAAAATAGATCAGAGCTGCAAAAAATACAATATAGATAACTATAAAGCCCATTCCCTGCATGGTTTTTCCTCCTTCACACCTGCTGCCGCCTCGCCGCAGCAGTTATAGTTTTGTGTTCGCCCGCTTCTACTTTCCTTCCATGCCGGCAAGTTTAGCCGCCTTGTATTCTGCGAAACGGTGTTCTTCGATGGCGTCGCGAATCTCCTCCATCATTTTATTATAAAAATACAAATTATGCAAGGTACATAACCGCATTCCCAGCATTTCTTTTGCCTTCAGCAAATGACGGATGTATCCTCTGCTGTAAGAACGGCAGGCCGGACACTGACAGCCTTCTTCGATCGGACTGTGATCCAGCTCATATTTCTGGTTAAACAGATTTAACTTTCCATGGTTGGTGTATACATGTCCATGACGTCCATTTCTGGATGGATAAACGCAGTCAAAGAAGTCCACGCCACGTTCTACTGCCTCTAAGATATTGGCAGGTGTTCCTACACCCATAAGATAAACCGGCTTATCTTCCGGCAGATGAGGTACCGTCACATCCAGGATGTGATACATTTCCTCATGGGTCTCTCCTACAGCCAGACCACCAATGGCATAGCCGTCCAGATCCAGTTCTTTAATGGTTTCTGCATGTTCAATACGGATCTCATCTACAACACCGCCCTGGTTAATACCAAATAACAGCTGTTCTTTATTAATGGTATCTGGAAGGGAATTCAAGCGTGCCATTTCTGCCTTGCAACGCTTTAACCAGCGTGTCGTACGGTCTACTGAATTACGGATATAGTCATAATCTGCATGGCTTGGCGGACACTCATCAAATGCCATGGCAATGGTAGATCCAAGATTTGACTGGATCTGCATACTTTCTTCTGGTCCCATGAAGATCTTGTGACCGTCAATGTGGGAACGGAAATATACGCCTTCTTCCTTGATCTTGCGCAGATCTGTAAGGGAGAATACCTGGAAGCCGCCGGAATCAGTAAGAATTGGTTTGTCCCAGTTCATAAACTGATGCAGTCCACCGTACTCCTTGATCAGCTTGTCACCGGTACGCACATGAAGATGATACGTATTGGAAAGCTCTACCTGAGTACCGATCTGACGCAGGTCATCTGTAGAAACAGCGCCCTTAATGGCACCTACAGTACCTACATTCATGAAAACCGGTGTCTGGATGGTTCCATGTACCGTTTCCATCTGGGCGCGTTTTGCCCGCCCGTCTTTTGTAATTACCTGATATTTCATATTTTTATGCCTCTTCGTCTGCTAAAGCAGCCTTGATCATGATGGCACATTCGATCCTCTTTTTCTGCATCTCGCAGCCGATCTCATATGCGCCGTTAATAGAACCACTGAAATTGTAGGCATTTGCGCTGCATCCGCCGCTGCAGTAAAATCTTGCAAAGCAGTCCCTACAGGTCTTCTTCGCATATACATTGCAAAGCTTAAACTCATCGCGGATATCTGTATTTACAATGCCGGTATCTACGTTTCCAAGAAGGAATTTTTCATTTCCTACAAACTGATGACATGGGTAAAGATCACCCCATGGAGTAACAGCCAGATACTCTGTACCGGAACCGCAGCCAGCCAGACGTTTTGCAACGCAAGGTCCTGCTGTTAAGTCTAACATAAAATGGAAGAAGTTAAAACCTCTGCCTTCTTTTTTCCGCTTAATATATTCCAAAGCCAGCTTATCATATTCCTTTAAGATCTGTGGAATATCCTCTTCCCGGATGGCATAATCCTCTGCCGGATCAGCTACTACCGGTTCCATGGACATCTGCTGGAATCCAAGATCTGCATAATGGATCACGTCATCTGCAAAATCCAGGTTATTTCTGGTAAAGGTACCTCTTACATAATAGTTCTTCTGTCCTCTGCTTTCAGCAAACTTCTGGAACTTTGGAACGATCATGTCATAGCTGCCGGTACCATTGCGGAATGGGCGCATCTTATCGTTGATCTCCTTACGGCCGTCAAGACTTAATACTACATTGCTCATCTCACGGTTGCAGAATTCCATGATCTCGTCATTTAAGAGGACACCATTGGTGGTCAGTGTAAAACGGAACTTCTTGTGGTTTGCTTCCTCTAAGGAACGTCCGTATTCAACCAGCTGCTTTACAACCTTCCAGTTTAACAGTGGCTCTCCACCGAAGAAATCCACTTCCAGATGCTCTCTGTTTCCAGAGTTTGCAACCAGGGAGTCCAGAGCCTTTTTACCTACTTCAAAGCTCATTAAAGCACGGCGGCCATGATACTCTCCTTCTTCTGCAAAGCAGTAACGACAGGCTAAGTTACAGTCATGGGCAATATGGAGACACAGTGCCTTTACTACGGTCTTGCGTTTCTTGAAGTCTAATACGAAATCACGGTAGATATCCCTGGTAAGCAGCTGCTCTGCATCGATCAGCTCCTGGATATCTTCCAGTGCCTCACAGACCATTTCACTTCCATAGGTCTCATCTAACTTTTTATGAACATTTGCAGTTACTTCTTCAGACAGCTTCTCAGGCTTGTCCATTTCCGGAACCTGCTCAGAAACAGCTGCAATGGCGTCATAAACCACCGGATCTACTACATGGACGGAACCGCTGTTTACGTCCAGAACAATATGATAACCATTATTAATATACTGATGAATCAAAACTTAAATCTCTCTTTCTAAACTTAATAGGCCTTTGGGGCCGATCCAAATCACATGGGAAAGCCCCTATAATCGTTTTGACCATAGGGGCTTTGCACACTTAATCCATTACCACTTTGTACGATTAGCGGGCAGAGTTTTCGCAGCTCTGGTTACCAACGGTACAGGAAGTCTTACATGCAGACTGGCAGGAAGTCTGGCACTCGCCGCATCCGCCCTTCTTCATGGTATCCTTTAAGGTATTGGCATTTAAAGTCTTAACATGCTTCATTGTACAGTACCTCCTTTTTATACACGCCTGTAGACGTATAAGAATATCCATAAAATTATAACATAGGTTATGTAGGCTTGCAACGGTGAATATACTTGACTGTAAACATATTTTAGGGGAATTATCTATGGAAACCAAAGTTATGAAATCGCTGCTGCGCTCTCTTTTTATCTCCTATGTGCTTTCCGCCATTTTTTTAGGAATTCTGGCTTTTGCTCTTTATAAGCTGCGCCTTGGGGAAAGTCTGGTAAATTTACTGATCTTTGCCGTGTATTTTGCCGCCTGTTTCGCCGGTGGATTTTTTACCGGCAGGCGGGTAAGGAACCGCCGGTTCTTCTGGGGGCTGCTGTCCGGGATGTTTTATTTTCTGGTGCTTTTTGCCGCTTCCTGGGCTATGAACCCCAAAGCGGCCATTGATGCGGGGCGTTCTCTTATGGTGCTGGGAGTATGCGCTGTGGGCGGAACTTTAGGCGGGATGTTCAGCTTTTAAGTAACATTTTTTCAGTCTTTTACATCCTCTAACAGCTCTGCAATGAGAAAGACAAGACTGCCCAGAAATACGAAAATATCTCCCAGGTTAAAGATCACATTTTTAAGGCGTTTAAATTCAATGGAAAAATAGTCCACTACATATCCTTTTACCAGACGGTCATACAAATTGCTGATGGCGCCTCCAAGGACCATGGAAAGACCGATCTTCTGGGCCAGACAGCCTTTTTTTGTAAAAAGAGCCGCCAGTGCGCCTGCTGCTGCAGAGGTAACCGCCAACGGAATGCCTTTTACAAGTTCCGGGCGCTCTTTCATAAAACCGAATGGAAAGCCGGAGTTGTAGCTTTTATGAAGGCGGATAAAGCCTTTTGTTCCTGGAAGGTCTCTTGGAAACTCATCATCACCTTCCCGTTCTATTTCGTCTTTTATAAATAAGTCAAGGGCGGCAATGCCGCCTGTAAGCCATGGTAAGAGCATATTCTGGTCCGTCCTTTC
>JBNMGK010000125.1:0-7041 GCA_050872205.1 Enterocloster sp. | reverse complement strand
GCAGCTATCCAGACTGCATTAGAGTACTTAAAGAGCCACGATTTCGCAGCTATGGAACCTGGCGTATATGAGATCCAGGGAAAAGACATCTATGCTCAGGTATTTGATGCCATGACAGAAGATGTTGCTGACAGACGTCCAGAGTCTCATGAGAAATATCTGGATGTACAGTTCTTAGTATCCGGAAGAGAGCGTCTTGGCTTTACCAAGAATACCGGAAACTACAAAGTAGCAGAGCACATTAAGGAAAGAGACCTGATCTTCTATGAGTCTGTAGAAGATGAGGGATACATTGAGTCCCGTCCAGGATGTTTCTGTGTATTCTTCCCATCCGATATCCATCGCCCACAGGTTATCTCCGGCGAAGCTATGAACCTGCGCAAGGTTGTAGTTAAGGTAAGCGTAGCACTGCTGTAATTACAGGAGTAGTGTTATTGCGCCCATGGAATGGGTGCATGTAAATTAAATAATTCAAAAAATTAGCAGCTCAGCATATAATACTGGCCTGAAGTACCATTTTCAGGTTAATATGCTGAACTGCTATAATATTGGAAAAAAACGTAAAAAAAGTGTTAAAAAATTAATTTGTAAAACCAGTAGGAGGATTTACCAGCATGTTTAAAAAATTGGCAATGACTGTGGGGGTTATTTGCCTTATGGGTATGCTGACAGCCTGTGGACGTACTTCTGATCAGAAGGTGACAGAGATTCGCGTAGCTTTTAACCAGAACGAGAATCATCCACAGTATCGTGCCATGAAAGCATTTGGGGAAAAATTTGAGAAGGCTACAAACGGACGCTATCATGTGACCATTTATCCTAATGGGGTATTAGGAGAACAGGGAGCAATGGCTGAATTTATCCGTACAGGAGCACTGCAGATGGCAATTGTGCCATGTTCCGTTCCGGAAGGATATGATTCTGACTTTGCAATTGTGGGAGCTCCATATCTTTACGATAATATCGATCATCTTGAAAGAGCAACATTAAACGGGGTATTTGATGATCTGTTTGCATCTACTGATAAGTACAAATTCCGTGTTCTGACTGTTTATACAGCAGGCGAGAGAAATGTATACGCAAAGAAACCAATCAATTCTGCAGATGATCTTAAGGGTATGATCATTCGTGTAAATGACAGCCCGACCTATGTAGAAATGGCAAAACTGATGGGCGGCAACGGAAGCGTTATGGCACAGTCTGAGGTTTACACAGCACTGCAGCAGGGCGTTATTGACGCAGGCGAGAATAGCGAGCTGGTTTACCGTGATTTTAAGCATTATGAGGTTGCTCCTTACTATGCTTACACCCGTCACATTGTACATCCTGACGTTGTACTTGCAAGTACCGCATTCTTAAATTCCTTAAGTGACGAAGACAGAGCGATCTTCGACCAGCTGATCAAGGAATCCACTGAAGAAGAATTTGAAACATTTAAACAGGATATTGAAGTAGCAAAGAAAGATGCCGAAGCAGCTGGAACCCAGTTCTGCTATCCGGATACCAATGAACTGCGTGAACGCTGCATGCCTCTGTTAAATAAGATCGCAAACCAGTCTGACATGACAAAGCAGATCTATGACGCAGTAACAGCATTAAGAGAGGAGGACAATAAATAATGAAAAACTTAAAAAATGGATTAGACCGCTTTTTAGCTTTTGTCTGTATCGTTGATTTCATCGTTATGGTCCTTCTTACTGTATATCAGGTAGTAGTCCGTTACGTGTTCAAGAGCCCAAGCAGTGTCAGCGAGGTTCTGACCCGCTACTGTTTTGTATGGCTGATCCTGCTTTCCGCAACTTATGTATTCGGACAGCGCGATCACATCTGCATTACTTATTTAAAGGATAAACTGAATGGCAGCACAAAGAGACTGTTAAATGCTGCTATTGAGGTAGTTATCATTATCTTCTCTGCGCTGATCCTGGTTTACGGAGGTTCTGTTATCACAACCATGAACATGCTGCAGTATGACTCTATCCTTAAGATCCCTACAGGAACCATTTACAGCATTATTCCTGTATGCGGCGTACTGATCATTTTCTACAGCATTTATAATCTGACTGTAGAACTGAACAAGAAAGAAGGAGGAGAGTAAGTTATGTCTATTGCAGTTCAGGTTGCCCTGGTAATGGTCGTTCTTCTGGTTTTATTACTGGCAGCAGGTGTGCCTATCGGTGTGGGAATCGGACTTTCTTCCGCAGTTTCCATGATCTGCATGCTGCCTTCCAATGTAGCTTTTGCAACATCCGCACAGAGAATTTTCGCAGGCTCCAACTCATTTTCACTGATCGCTATCCCGTTCTTCATCCTTGCAGGAAACATTATGAATAATGGTGGTATCGCTTTAAGACTTGTAAACTGCGCAAAGGTCATCGGCGGCCGTATGCCTGGTGCATTAGCGCAGTCCAATGTAATCGCTAACATGCTTTTCGGTGCGATCAGCGGTTCTGGTGCAGCTGCAGCAGCAGCCATCGGAAGTACCATGGGACCGTTAGAAGAAGCAGAAGGCTATGATAAGAACTATTCCGCAGCAGTAAACGTTGCATCAGCTCCTGTTGGTATGCTGATCCCCCCAAGCAACACCATGATCGTTTATTCTACTGTTGCAGGAAGCGTATCTATTTCCGCATTGTTTATGGCTGGCTATGTTCCGGGTCTGATCTGGGGCTTAGGTGTTATCATCCTGGCAACCATTACAGCAAAGAAGTTAGGCTACAGAGGCGAAGCAAAGCTGACCGCCAGCATTGTATTAAAGACATTCTGGCAGGCAATCCCCAGCCTTTTAATGATCGTTATCGTAATCGGTGGTATCCTTTGCGGTGTGTTCACTGCAACAGAAGGTTCCGCAGTAGCAGTTGTGTATGCAACCGTTCTTTCCTTAATTTATGGTTCCATTAAAATTAAGGATATTCCAAGAATCGTACTAGATTCCGCAAAAATCACTGGTACCATTACTTTCATGATCGGACTTTCCTCTATTATGTCCTGGGCAATGGCATTTACCGGAATCCCGGATATGGTAGCTGCAGCGGTTCTTGGCATTACAAGCAACAAGATCATTATCTTCCTGTTAATTAACATTATCCTGCTGTTTGTAGGTACTTTCATGGACCCAACACCAGCGATCCTGATCTTCACTCCAATCTTCCTGCCTATCTGCACAAGTCTTGGAATGAATGCAGTTCAGTTTGGTATCGTACTTTGCTACAACCTGTCCGTAGGTACCATCACACCTCCTGTAGGAACCATTCTGTTTACAGGCTGTAAAGTAGGCGGTGTTACCATTGAAAGTGTCATCAGCCACCTGCTGCCATACTTTGTAATGATCATCATCGGTCTGCTGCTTGTGACCTATGTTCCAGTACTTTCACTGGGACTGCCGTCATTGTTAGGCTTACTGTAGGAGACCGCGCATAAGCAAAATAACATATAGAATAATGAAACAGGCGTCATCGGAAATGGTTTCGGTGGCGCTTGTTTTTGTTATGTGATATAATGAGTGCAGGGAAAAACAAGCGGCTGCGTAAGCAGACATTTGTTTTTCACAAGCCATTAACGAAGATTCCGCCTGCGCAAGCAGGCAGTGGAGCGCGTAAGCGCGGGGAATCTGAGTCTACGACAAATTTAGTTGTCATAAAATTATAATAACCAGCATACACATATACATAGCGAAAATGAAAAAGGCCTGTAAAGAGCCTTTTCGCCACAAAAGCGGGGTGACTTAGTGAACATCAGAGAATCTCAGGAAGCACTGGAACTTGTAACTTTAAGCCCGTATGCCTCTTTTTCTGCAAAAACAAAGGGCAGAGACAGGCAGGAACCTCTCTGTGATATCCGTCCGGAGTACCAGCGGGACAGAGACCGTATTCTGCACTGTAAGGCATTTCGCCGTATGAAACATAAGACACAGGTATTTCTTGCGCCGGAAGGAGATCATTACCGTACAAGGCTTACCCATACCCTGGAGGTGTCACAGATCGCCAGGACCATTGCAAAAGCCCTTCGGTTAAATGAAAGTCTCACCGAAGCCATCGCCCTAGGACATGATCTGGGGCATACGCCTTTTGGACATTCCGGGGAAGCTATTTTAAATGTGATCTGTGAGGATGGTTTTACCCACTATGAGCAAAGCGTCCGGGTAGTTGAAAAACTGGAAAAAAATGGAAAGGGCTTAAACCTTACCTGGGAAGTGCGGGACGGGATCAGAAATCACCGCACTGCCGGTCATCCTGCTACCTTAGAAGGCGGAGTAGTCCGTCTCTCTGATAAGATCGCCTACATCAACCACGATATAGATGATGCTATCCGTGCAAAGATGTTTGAGGAAAAGGATCTTCCGGCCCGTTATACAGATGTGTTAGGCCACAGTGTCCGGGAACGTTTAAATATTATGATCCATGATATTATCCTAAACAGCCTGGACAAGCCGGGGATCTTTATGTCAGAAGGCATGGAAGAGGCCATGATGGGCCTTCGCCAGTGGATGTTTGACAATGTATATAAAAATGAGATCCCCAAAGCAGAAGAGGGAAGAGCCCAGCAGATGCTTTCCCAGCTTTATTTCTACTATATGGATCATGTAGATGAGCTGCCCCAGGAGTATTTAAACTTCTTAGATGCAGGAGAAAAAGTCTCACGGGTGGTATGCGACTACATAGCAGGCATGAGTGATATTTATGCCATTGACCAGTTTGAAAAATTATTTGTTCCAAAGCGCTGGAACGTATATTGATATGCAAATTTTGTAACAGAAGGGAGAAAAAAGCATGTACTATCCGGATGAAGTCATAGAGGAAGTAAGAATGAAGAATGACATCGTAGATGTGATTTCAGGATATGTAAAGCTGCAGAAAAAAGGAGCCAATTATTTTGGACTTTGTCCTTTCCATAATGAAAAATCACCTTCTTTTTCCGTTTCTCCGGGAAAACAGATGTATTACTGTTTCGGCTGCGGTGCTGGAGGAAATGTTCTTACCTTTGTAATGGAATATGAAAATTATACCTTTCAGGAGGCACTTCAGTCCCTGGCAGACCGGGCGGGAGTTACTCTTCCAAAGATGGAATACAGCAAAGAAGCCAGAGAACAGGCGGAGCTTCGTGCCAGACTGCTGGAGGTAAATAAACTGGCAGCCAACTATTTCTACTACCAGATGAAGCAGCCTCAGGGAAAAATGGCATACGAATATTTCCATGACAAGAGAAAGCTTACCGATGAGACCATGCTGCGGTTCGGCCTTGGCTATTCCAATAAGACCAGCGACGATCTGTACCGCTTCCTGAAAGAAAAAGGCTATGATGACGCATTTTTAAGCCAGACCGGCCTTGTGACCATTGAAGAGAGAGGCGGAAGAGATAAATTCTGGAACCGGGTCATGTTCCCGATCATGGATGTGAATAACCGGGTCATCGGTTTTGGCGGCCGTGTAATGGGAGACGGGGAACCGAAATATTTAAACTCCCCTGAGACGAAATTATTTGATAAAAGCCGGAACCTGTATGGTTTAAACTATGCAAGGACCACCAGAGAGAAATACATGCTGGTGTGCGAAGGCTATCTGGATGTGATCTCCATGCATCAGGCGGGCTTTACCAATGCAGTGGCATCTTTGGGAACAGCATTTACCAGTCAGCATGCAGGTATTTTAAAACGTTATACAGACCAGGTGATCTTAACCTATGACAGCGACGGTGCCGGTATCAAGGCTGCGCTGCGTGCCATTCCTATATTAAGGGATGCAGGTATTTCCGCCAGAGTCTTAAATATGAAGCCATATAAGGATCCAGATGAATTTATTAAAAATATGGGGGCGGATGCCTTTAAGGAGCGGATCGCCCAGGCAAAGAACAGCTTCCTGTTTGAAATAGATGTATTAAAACGGAACTATCAGTTGGAAGATCCGGAGCAGAAGACGAAATTTTATCAGGAAACAGCAAAGAAGCTTTTGCAGTTTGGAGAGCCGCTGGGGCGTGATAATTACATCCAGGCAGTATCCAGGGAGCAGATGATAAAAGAAGAGGAGCTTCGCCAGCTGGTAAACCGTCTGGGAATGCAGATGGGCTTAAAAGCCGGTGACAGCTACAGGGAAGATGCTTCAGGAAGAAATGTTATTTCCAGGGAAAATGGAAGTGGTACAGGTGGTGATATGGGACGGCCGGAATATAGCGGCAATCCCTATGAGAGCCAGGCTGTGCAGCCAAACCAGGCAGCCATAAAGAAAACAAGAAGAAAGCAGGAACGGGAAGACGGCATACGAAGATCCCAGAGACTGCTGCTTACCTGGCTGATCGAGAACCCGGCGTTATTTGACAAGATAAAAGGCATTATAACAGCTGATGATTTTGTAGAAGACCTGTATCACCAGGTAGCAGTCATGGTATTTGAAGGCCATGAAGCAGGAAATGTAAATCCGGCAGGTATTTTAAGCCGGTTCATCAATGATGAAGACCAGTACAAAGAAGTAGCGGCATTATTTAATGCCAGCTTAAAAGAATCCTTAAACAATGAGGAGCAGAAAAAGGCATTTGCGGAGACTGTGATGAAAGTAAGAAAGAACAGTTTGGATACCGCAAGCCGGAATGCGAAAGATATAGCCCAGCTGCAGGAGATCATAAAGCAGCAGGCAGCGTTAAAACAGCTGCATATATCTTTGGATTGATTTAAGGAGGAAGTCCTATGAAAAGAACGCGCAGAGAGGAATCTTTAAGCTTTAAGGAGAAAATGGGTCGGCTTTTAGCAGAGGCCGGTACCGGAAAACGCCAGGTGGAATACCGTGATATTTTCCGGTATTTCAGACCAAAAGAGCTGAAAGAGGAAGAACTGGACCGCGTTCTTGACATATTAGCGGAAAACCAGGTTCAGATCCTGGATGAAGGGGACGCAGAGGAAAGCGAGCCTATAGAAGAGGAAAAAACGGGGCAGGCGGACCCTGTCTGTTTATATTTAAAAGAAATTGGAAAAATTTCCCTTTTAACCCAGGAAGAGGAGCAGGAGCTGGCAATACAGATCCAGGCTGGCAGCAAAGAAGCAAAGGAAAAACT
>JBNMGK010000431.1:0-2178 GCA_050872205.1 Enterocloster sp. | reverse complement strand
TTTTTATATTCCACAATCCTACATGATGTCCCTCCTTTGAAGGACCTTCGCTCTCGAAATTTATATACTGCATAACCTGTTCCGGGAAACCTACGCCGTCATCCTCCACGCGGATATAAAGCATCTCTTCCCCTTCTTTTAAAAGGACTTTTGCCTGTATCAGGATTGAAAGGACATTGTCAATTTTTACTGCGTATTTGTATTCATTTTCAACAAAGGTATGTAACAGCATCTGGGGGATCTTCCAGGACATTGCTGCTTCTTCCATATCAAAATACCAGAATACACAGTCCGGATACCGAAGCTGCTGCATTTCAAAATAATTTTCCAGATGCTGGGTTTCTTCCTTAAAAGGGACCAGGCGCAGGCCACCTTTAAACATGTAGCGGACTGTCTTTGTCAATGCGTCAATATACGTCCGTATATCTTCATTCCGCCCCTGATAACTCATACTGTAGATCGTTGTGAGCGCATTCAGAAAGAAATGTGGCTTTAACTGCATCTGAAAATATTTCATCTGCGTATCCATTAACTGGATCTTTTCATCGTAAGCCCTGATCCGAAGATTAACGATCACATTCATCATCCGGTTAAATGCCTGTGTAAGCCGTTCAAGTTCCTTTGTATGATAATCTTCCTCTGCCCTCTGCTTGTAATCTCCGTCTTCAATTTCCTGGATCGTCTGCATCAGATGATCCAATGGTCTGTGGATCTCACGGTGAATATAACGCAAAAGGATCATATCACAGCCAATAGCCAGGACCATGATCAAAAGGATCAGAATACTGTTTGTACTGAATTTACTCAGAAAATAATTACTGCTGATCATTCCTGTAATATAAAGTCCCGCACGATCACTTTTAAGGGAGATCATCCGTTTTTTATGATCATTTTTCCAGGAATCTGCTATTTCCAAGGTTTCACCCAGATACATGCTGTTTCCTTCTTCCAGATTTTCCACACACAGGCCATTTGCGTCCGTAAGAAGGAAACTCTGACCGTCTGGATATTCTTTTGCCCGGATATCGGAAAGAAAGGTATTTTCCTTTGAAAATGCTGCCACACTCCAGTCGTTTCCCCTGTATATTTTCGCAATGTAGGCATGATCACCGATCCTGGTATAATACCACTGCGGTCTTCCTCTGTCTTCCTTTTCCATGAGATCCCATATATAAGAGGCGATCGCCTCTTTCTCTCCATAAGAAACACCAGGCGTGGACGCTGCGATCAGGTTTTTATTTAAAGACTCCGCAATCAGAACGTAATCCAGCTCCGCATTACTGATTACATCTCTTTTCATGCTCTTTTGAAGCTCCACAGCCGCATAATACCGGTCAGCCGGACTTCCGTAACATATCTGACCGATCAGATCCTGATTACCGGCAATCCCCTCTACGCACTGATCCATAGCAATAAACTTACTGTCGATCTGTTTCATGTAGATCTGGATCGTAGACCATACCGATGACTCTTCACTTTCTTTTAAGAGAAGAAAGCTGCTCACAGTGTAAGCAGTCAGCAGCCATATAAGAAGGACCAATGTTACCCCAATATAAGTGCTGATCTTATTTACAAAGGACTCCTTCTTCACCTTTGCTCCCTCCTAATCGGATTTTTATTAATTTATAGTATAACATTTCCGTCTATTCTCCGCAATTTTCTCCCAGATCTCTTTATACTAAAAAATCTCCTTTACCAGCGATCTTCCCGCCAGTAAAGGAGATTTTCCATTTATTATCCCTCTGCCTTCCCATGCAGATAAAAGCACACGCCGCCAACCATAACAGCGCCGCCAATGATATTTCCAATAGTAACCGGCAGCAGATTAACAGTCACAAAACTGCCCCAGTTAAGTCCTGTCAGTTTTTCTGCTCCCAGCCCATATAATTCCTGGGCTTTCTGCACATATGCCGGGTTTCCTGCTGCAAAAATGCCTGCCGGAATATAATACATATTTGCAACACAGTGCTCAAAGCCAGATACTACAAAGGCCAGGATCGGGAAGAAGATCGCCAGCACTTTTCCTGCAATATCCTTTGCTGCCGCTGCCATTAGCACAGCGGCACACACCAGGATATTGCACAGGATACCGGAAAACAACGCCCGCATAAAACTTAAGCTGGTCTTTCCCACTGCTGTTTTAATGGTATAGGCCCCCATAGCCCCGGCAGAATAATC
>JBNMGK010000450.1:0-2000 GCA_050872205.1 Enterocloster sp. | reverse complement strand
TTTGGATTGCGTCCCTGGTATATTTGCTAAAATCAATCACACGCTCACCTCCTCCTTTAACGTTCCATATACCGTATTTACATGAAAACTGCAGCTGATCCTGTCTTCTTTCTGTTCAAAGATAAAATCATCTACAGACAGGATCCTGCTGTCTACGGATAAGGCTTCTTCTATTCTTCGTGGCATATCGCTTACCACATAGTCATACTCTTCCCCGATCAGATCCTCCAGCTCTACCCCAAAATCAGACGAATAAATCTGCCACCGGAACCGTTCTGTATTCAATAAGATCTCCACCGCCTGTCTCATGGCTTCCAGACCTTCATCCATACCGGCTATCTGCTTTGTAGACCAGTCGATCAAAAATGTCCTTGTAGGTTTTTCCGCTATTTTCAAAGGAACTGCTATTCCTACGCCTTCTGGTAATGTTGCCATACTGCCTCCTATGTCACAACTTTGGATAAAACAATAAACTGCTGGCCTTTCTGCACCCGCAGCATGATCACTTTATCGCCAACTTTTAAACCTTCTGTTACAGCCACAGTACCGCTTCCACCCCGCACTGCTACTGTCTTTTCGCAGACATTGGAAGTCAGGATCAGCGCATCCCCTGATATAGGAGGCAGTGAGGTATCTGTCTTTATAGTAAGAGGTGATACTGACACAACGGTTCCTGTTGCTTTATCCGTTAATTTAACTGCATCCAGATAGTTTTTTATCACTGTCTGGATCACACCTACAAGTCCGGTCATACTATACTTATACCTCCCAACTGATCAAATGACTTGACCTCAAACTGCATGGTATGATCTTCCCCAGACCATTTATGGGTTACCTTTTCACAAAGCAACAATCTGGTAATAGCAAGATCTTCAATATCTACCAGCTGTACAGGAACGATCATTCCTGCGCGAAGCTCTACAAGCCCTATTGCTTCCAGTTTCAAAGTCTGTAATACCCTGTTGTAATACTGCAGATATGCCGCACACATCTGATCGATCTGTGCCTCATTCAAGGACTTATCCACCTCATCATAGTATTGAAGAAGCCCCCATTTTTTGATCGTCTCCGTATCTTCATGCACATACACATCCGTCCGGCCGCTCTTCTCATTTTTTCGTACCAGTTTCACACGGTTATAAGTGTCAGAGTCAATGTCTCTTTTATAGGTATAATCAGTTGCCAGGCTTCCGTCTCCAATCTGACTTGTAAGAAACATTTTATTTGCTTCTGTAAGAGTTAGTTCGCCTGCTTTATCATAGAAAATGAATATCTTTCCTGTCTGTATAATGGTCTGTGAAAGGGCGTCAAAGATAATATCGATACACTCTTCATTTTCCTTTAACAGGCTTGGAAACACATACCCTGTGGGATCCAATGTACCAACCTTCAGTCCAAAGTCTCCTGCAATCCGCGTGATGATCTGTTCCAGGCTCATGTTGGTAAAAGCATAACTGGCTTTGGATTTCAGATAACGAAGCTGATCGTAAACGGTATATGTCTTTTCTCCATCTCTTTTTCGTTCTAAAGTGAATACATATCCCTTAAACATTGTCTCCCCATCGATCACATACTCTACAGAGCTTCCTTCTGGTATTGTGCCGCTTTCTGCTTCTACACAGGAGAATTTAAGTTTACCCGGTGCATCCATACGATTAGTCACCCATTCAATTTCACGGGTTGCATTGATATAGTTCATCACTGTTATCTGATCAGATCCGTCCGGGGCTTTTCCTTTAATCTGTACTAATAATGACCTTTCCATCTTCTTTTACCCCGTGATCTGCAGCTGACTTTCCTGCACCCAGCCATAAGTTCCTACATGTACAGGATAGGCTTTTCCTGATACGATCCTTGTAACAGTCGTATTCAGATTATTGGCCGAACCATGGGGCTTTCCACCGTTGCTGTCATAGCAGTATTCCCCATTTACTGTTACAGAAGCGCCTACTCTAAGTACCGGCGTATCCACGGGCCTGGTGGTATCTGTTCCCATTTCC
>JBNMGK010000348.1:0-3099 GCA_050872205.1 Enterocloster sp. | reverse complement strand
TGGAATACAGCAGTACCACAGTCCATGAGTTTAAAGACGGCTGGCCGCAGCCATTTTCCGCAGACACAGAAGACGGAACCAAAATGGTATATGAATTTATCTATTCTGAACAATATGGCTGGACTGAGTACGAAGAACAGGACTGCGGACATGCTTATATCTGGAAAGAATAGATGAAAAGCCGGAGGAGACGAGGAATATGGATCCTTATATCATATTAAAGGGGGCGGCTGTTGCAGTAGCAGCAGCCGCTTCTTTCACAGATCTGAAAACAAGAAAAATACCTAATAAACTTACTTTTTCTGCTATGTTGGCAGGTCTGGTATTCAATCTGGTCTTGTTTGGTTTTAAGGGACTGGCAGGAAGTTTTTTAGGTATTTTAATGGGATTTGCTGCGTTTTTGTTCTTTGCCATTGGCGCACTAAAAGCGGGAGACGTGAAGCTATATATGGCCATCGGTGCTTTTGCAGGCTGGCGCTTCTGCGGATACACCATTGTATATTCCATTCTTGTTGGCGGTGTGGCAGCATTTGTTTTTATGCTCCTGCGAAAAAGCGGCAGGACTGCATTAAAAAACCTGAAAAATTATTTTGTGAATATGTTTTATACCCGCCGTTTTTACATGTATCAGCCCCAGGAAGCGTCCTCTTACTTCAGCTTTGGCTGCTGTATCCTGGTGGGGACGGTTATTACATGGCTGCTGGGGAAATAAACAGTAGAAAAATAATATGGGGAGGTGCTGTGAAAATGAAAAACAAGGCAAAAAAATGTATAAAGCATAAGATACTTTGTGTCTTGCTGCTGATTTTATCACTTTTATTACTTGCAGGCTGCAAGAAAAAGATGAATTTCCAACAATACTTAGATCTAGGTGATAAGTACTTATTAGAATTAAATTATGAAGAGGCAGCTGTAGCCTTCACAAAGGCCATTGAACTGGAGCCAAGAGAAATGGGCGCCTATGAAAAGCTGGCAGGTGCATATACAGCTCAGGGAAATACAGAGCAGGCTCTGGAGACCTTAAACAAAGCGGTATCTGTATATGAAGGACTTTCCAAAGAAGAGCAGACTGAAGAGCGAAAAGCAGCGTATGAGAGAATACAGGCTGCGGCGATTACTCTTTCTGTAAAAATGACACTGGAAGCAGAATATATGGATCTTTTAAAACAGTTAAAAGAAAAGATGACCAGCGATGCTGAAAACTTCGGAAACAGCGACTTTGGAAGTAAGTTATTGTTAGGTAAAGAGTTTAATTCTCTTACTGAAAATCTCACAGAACCTCTTATGTGGCAGCAGGAAGACGGAACCTGGATCGCAGTCTATCCTGGTGGTTATGTCTATGTGGGTGAAATGGAAGATGGAAGAAGATCTGGAAACGGAGCATGGTATCTGGAAGAAGCTGGACGGGGACTGAGCATATATTTATTTAAAGGAACCTGGAAAGATGATTATCCAAACGGTGCAGGAACATCCAGAGAATATTTAAGCTATGACGGCGGAGCAGTCGAGATGCGGCAGGGAGAATATGCAGAAGGCCTTGAAAACGGAGCCATAACTATTTCTCTTGCGGGTCCGGGAGGTACAGATGTTTATCAGTATACAGCAACAAATGGAATTCCAGATCAGGTGGAAATGGATCTTGATGCAGAGGAAACCATGGCAGTCATGGAACATATATCCGGACCGGATACCAACCGCTGGCATTTTGAAGATGGGGACTGCTGGGGCGTTTATGGCGCTATGAAAGAGTGACAGACAGCCTGTGACATTTGAGAATACAAGACACCTGGTTGATCAACAACGGGAAATAATTTGTCTAAAATATATGCCTATGTTGAGCATAAAAGATGTGGGTGCTAAGCTAAAAACAAAATGGATATCAGATGAGGAGGTCATAGAAATGAGAAAAGCAATAACATTTGTATTAGCAGGTGTATTTACCGCAATGATGTCTGTTACGGCTTTTGCCGGGGAATGGAAGTCCAATGGAGCAGGCTGGTGGTATGACAATGGAAATGGAACCTGGCCTGCAAATACATGGCAGTGGATCGATGGAAACGGAGACGGCACTGCAGAGTGTTATTATTTTGATCAGAATGGTTACGCTCTTATGAATTCAGCGACTCCAGATGGCTATGTGGTAAATGGAAGCGGAGCCTGGACCGTGAATGGCGTGATCCAGACTAAATATGTAGGCGGCACAGTAACAAAATCAGATATCACAGAGAGCCCATTTAATCAGGAATATTGGGTAATCTTCACAGAAGGATTCCGTGGAGACAGAGTGGAAGCATCTTCTGTTGATTCTTCTCTTCCGGCCAGTTCTCTTCATATTATCTGGGATTCTGCCTTATATTTAAATAACACATCAGGTTCAGATGGTTATGATCAGTATTGCCTTGATGATGACGATGAATGGACACAGATAGGAACCTATGTACGTCTTACAGACAGAGCAACAAATGTTATTGCCAGCAACCTGGATATCTATGATTCCAGAGGAAATCTGATCTTACCGAAATGTGCTTATTCAGATGTAAACTGGAACTTAATTAACAGCTACAGATAATGTAGTGCAGGTTGTAAAAGAAAATGCAGGCTGACAACCGGCAGCGATCATGCCGCAGATGGTGCTAATTGCAGGCTCATCTGCGGCATTTCTATTGCCATGCATATCGAGGATGTGCCAGTGGCGCGTCCGCTGATTAGAGAAAGTAAGAAGGAGTAGTATGAAAAGCAGAAGAAGAGGATCAGGAATATTTAAAATAAGCTGTATAATGCTTCTGGTTTCTGTATTGATATTGTTTGCAGGCTGCCAGAAGAAAATGACTGTTCAGGACTATCTGGATTTAGGTGAAAAATACCTGACAGAAGCCAATTACGAAGAGGCAATCGTAGCCTTCACAAAAGCCATTGAAGTAGAGCCAAAAGCACTGAAAGCATATGAAGGCCTGACAAATGCGTACATAAAGACCGAAAACTACGAAAAAGCCCAGAAAGTGCTTCAAAGTGGAATGTCTGTATATGAAGGTATGACAGAAGATGAAAAGACAGACGAATTTAAGCTGATTTATGAAGAGCTGCTGAAATTAGAAGAGA
>JBNMGK010000219.1:0-4973 GCA_050872205.1 Enterocloster sp. | reverse complement strand
ATATAATGCTGCCGATGCAGGTATACACATAGTTGGTATTTGTAAGGATAAAACCAGCTGACAGCAGATAGCTTACAGGGAAACACATGATCAGAAGACACCCCAGATAAAGAGCTTCTGTTCTTAAAGTTTTATTGTTTCCTTCCGTTTTTCCTATTACCGAAACGACATATGCCGCCAGACATGCTCCAACAGTATACAATACCACATCCACTGCCATCCACGTTTCAAACGACCACTGCCCCATAAAAGCACCTAACGGGTCTGTAAACCATTTTCCATTTACTGACTGAAACATATATTTAATGTATTCCAGATTGCTCATAGTCATCATACGTTCCTGGGCAACTGCATCATCGGAATAAATAAACATTTTCGTCCGCATCACATACTGCATGATCACAAACAGCGCCAGGATCACACCGGATATGATCCAGTTTTTCTTTGTTTCCTTATTTTCCACAACCTTTCCCCCCTTTTGACTTGGTTATGTACTCTCGGGGTCTTTCCTGCACCTGCCTTTGCGGCCGATTTTCCGCCATTTGCACCCGGATTTCATCAACGTACGCCTCAGAAATTTGGACACAACTGACAAAAAATCTTCTCGCAAAATCAGGCACAGAAAGATTCCGAGAAAACATTTGGTTTATCTTAAATTTCGTAAAATACCACTGACAAGTATACTACACCCACCCTGAACTTACAATCACAGGATCATCCATAAGCATTGATTTTCCACCCCATTTCAAGTAAAATCTATCTAGAATGGAACGCCAAAATAGAAAGTATGCATTATTTCATCTCAGGAGGACACACCATGACAAATCCAAAAGCTACGCTCCACATGGCAAATGGAACGGATATTGTAATAGAACTGCTGCCTGAGGCAGCGCCAAATACAGTAAACAGCTTTATCTACGCTGCTTCCCACGGATACCTAGATCATCATGCCATCGAGCGCATTGTTCCAGGAAACTGGGTAGACGTAAGTTATACGGCATTTGGTCACAAGGAGCTTCAGTATCTGATCCCCAATGAATTTACACTACATCCAGAAATTACTCCTCTTGACTCCCATCCAGGCTGTGTCTGCATGGGTGGATATGGGGAAGCGGGGCTGGCAAGCTGTGAATTTTTCTTCCCGCTGCGGGACTGCCCGGACCACAAGGGTACCTATCCAGTATTTGGCAAGGTCATTTCCGGTATGGATGAAATCCGCCGGATCGCGGCCGTTAAGACCGTTCCTGTGGATTTCCCAATCCCCGGCGTAGAAGTAAACAAACCAATAGAACCTCAGGTCATTGAAACCGTGGAATTAGAGCTTTATGGTGAAACTTATCCAGAACCAGTCCGGGTAGAAAACCCGAAACTTCCAAAGTGCTGGCCAAAGCTGTAACTATTTTTTATTACAGACAGAAAAACACCCAGGTGATCCATTTTGGGATCTGCCTGGGCATTTTTCTGTTCGCAGATACTTTATCTGCTTTCTTTCATTTCTCTATATAATTCAATAAACTCCCTTGCCATTACCTTGGCCATTTCTGTACTTGCCATCTGATCTTCTGCATGCATCAGGATCAGAGAAAACTCTGTTTTTTCACCAGCAGCCTCTTTCTGTATCAAAGAGGTGTGTACCTCATGTGCCTGAGCATAAAGGTCATCTCCCTCATTCATGCTGATCTCGGCTCCCCCAAGATCACCCTTTTTTGCTTTTTGAATAGCCTCTATGTAAGAAGACTTGGCACTTCCTGTATTTGTGATGATCTGCATGCATACCATAACCATGCTTTCGTCCATTATCCCATCACCTCCATAGCATGCTTCAATACTTTCTCCCCATTCATCATGCCGTAATCTCTCATATCAATGGCTTCTACCGGTACACTGCCCGCCAGTTTCTTTACATTTTCCAGCTCATAACGGATCTGCGGGCCTAAAAGAACGATATTGGCCTCCTGGATCTCTTTCTTTGCATCTGCCAGGGATTTTGCTTCAATACTTACTTCGATCCCGTCTGCCTGTGCTGCTTTCTTCATCTTTGCTACCAGCATACTGGTTGACATTCCTGCGTTGCATACTAATAAGATCTTCTTCATTTTCATCTTCTCCTTTACTCTTCACCCATAGTTCTTGCCATAACAGCATCGTTGATCTTTACAAAAGGAATATATAACAACACACCTAAGATCAGGATCAGCGCCTGCACAATAATCGCGCGCCAGTCTCCTGCTGTTGCCAGATATCCGCTTAACAGAGGGGGTGTTGTCCATGGAATATATACCACACATTCATTCATAAAATGCATTGCTGTTGCTGCATACGCAATAATGATACCTAAAGCAGGTGTTAAAATAAACGGAATGATCAGGGAAATATTATACACAATGGGATATCCAAAGATAACCGGCTCATTAATGTTAAACAGTCCCGGAACAAATGCCATTTTTGCAACACCTTTTGTTGCCTTATTCCGTCCAACTAAGAATGTAGCGATCAGAAGACAGATCGTAGATCCGGAACCTCCCATCATACCAAACCCAGGTACTAAAGCTACATTGATAATGTTAGGAATCGCTTCACCTGCTGCATAAGCAGCCATATTCTGTGTCATATTTACGATCAGAAGAGGTTCCAGGATGGAACTGTAGATAACCGACTGGTGGATACCTAACAGCCATAAGAAATTTCCCAGACTGTAAAGGATCACACAGCCAACCAGGCCGGTTGTAACGGTACGCAGTGGTTCCTGGATCAAAGTTGTGATCATCTGGATCAGGTTTGTATCAAATACATTGTTAAGGATTGCAGATACAAGACCAAAACCGGATAACAGCAGGATGAACGGGATCAGTACGTTAAATGATTTTCCAACAGACGGCGGGATACTGTCTCCCAGGTCGATCTGCAGCTTTTTGATCCCTGAGATCCATACAAAAAGCTCTGTTGCGATCAGACCAATGATAACACCTGCAAACATTGCCTGTGTTCCTACATTTCCAAAGGTCAAAGCGCCGGATACTGCCACGTTTTCGCTTCCCTCTAATGGTGTTACGCTGACCACATTTGGCATCATAACTACCAATGCCGCCAGAGAAACAATAGCGGCCGCCATGGGGTTATCAAAGCCTTTATTTCTTGAGAGGCAGTAACCGATCACCGGAGCGATCAGCAGGGAGCTGATGTTTAATGTTCCGTTTGTGATCACAGTACCCCAGTACTGGGCTCCTGTAAGTGTATCACCTGACAAAAGCCATACAAATACTGTATTGTTGATCAGCACTGCCAGACCTGCCAGGATATACAATGGCATAATAGTGGCAAATGCATCCCGCAGGGACCGTAAATGGATCTCATTACCCATTTTTGATGCAAAAATAGTAAATTTCTCTACAAACTTTGATTCCTGAAATGATACCTCTTTCATACCTTTGCCTCCCTTCCTTCCAGCAGACCCTTCATCCAGTGGGCCGACTTTTTAAGTTTTCTGGAATAATTTCCCATAAGATCTACTTCTATCATACCATATCTGTTCTTAAATGCATTATTCCAGGACCAGTTATCGATCACTCCCCAGTAATGATATCCCAGACACTTTGCACCATCTTCAATGGATTTAAAGATCCACTGGAGATGTTCTGTAATAAATTCGATCCTGTAGTCATCCTGGATCTCTCCAGATGCGTCCCGGAACCGGTCCTCATGCTCTACTCCCATTCCATTTTCAGAAACAAAGAACTTAAGATCCGGGTATTCATTTTTCATTTTCATTCCAAAGTCATATATTCCCTTTGGATAGATTTCCCATCCTCTATATATATTCATCTTCGCTTCCGGCCATACATAAGGATCTGAAAATTTAGGGTAACCGTTTTCATCTGTCTTCTCTTTTGGTGCCTGGATCCTGGATGGATGATAATAATTAAAGCCCAGCCAGTCTACTTTTCCCTGCTTTAATATCTCTTCATCTCCCGGTCTTCTTTCCGGCTCCAGCCCTTTTTCTCTCAATGTAACCAGAACATCCTCCGGCAGATGTCCCTCTGCCACCAGATCCAGCCACCACCGGTTATTAATTCCGTCTTCCATCCGCAAAGCTTCCAGATCTTCTGGTGTAGGATCTTCTCTTGTATAAGGCGGTGCAAAGCAGTTGATCAGGCCGATCTTTGCATCTTCTCTCACATATCCTTCTTCTTTTGCTTTTCTGAACTCCCATACAGCCAGACTGTGGGCAAGAGACAGGTGATACTGAACCTGCATGCCCCTTTTTGCGTCTTTAATGAAAGGGTACCACAGACCATTGCGATAGCGCTGATCCGGCTCTACGATAGGCTCGTTAAAAGTAAACCAGTACCGGATCTCTGAACCAAATTCACGGAAAGCCGCTCTGGCATAAGCAGCATAGGCTTCTACCACATCTCTGCTTTCCCAGCCGCCTCTTTCAAACAGATAAGTTGGCATATCAAAGTGATACAGATTCATAAAAAGCTCGATCTGATTCTCTTTCGCACACTGGCATACCTTATGATAAAATTGTGCTCCTTCCTGATTCACTTTTCCATCCTGAGTAAGAAGTCTGCTCCACTGCATGGAAGTACGGAAAGAATCCATATGAAGGCTTTTCAAAAGTTTAATATCATCTTCATATTTTTCATAAAAATTATTTCCTACATAGCTTCCTACTTTATTGTAGAAATCAGAGATTGACAAATCTGACCATGTATCCCAGATACTCTCCAGACGGCCTCCTGTTTTATAAGCGCCCTCTGTCTGAGGACCCGACATTGCCGCGCCTACAAAAAAGTTTTTCGGAATTTTAAGCTCCATGCCCATGCCCCTTTCTTTTATATGTCATTTTGTTATTTTGTTATGTTTAATTATATATTTGTTATAACAATTTGTATTATATAATGTTTTTCAGAAATTGCAAGGGTATTTTTCAAATTTTTAAGCAGAATTTTAAAAGTGCCAGTTCGTCT